>JABDJV010000362.1 GCA_013003295.1 Pyrinomonadaceae bacterium
GCTTCAGCCATTTGCCGACCTGTTCAAGTTCATATTCAAAGAAGAGCTGGCACCCGATCAATCGACTAAATTTATCTTTTTTCTGGCGCCGCTAGTTGCGTTGACCTGTGCGCTGATGCCGATTATCGTTTACCCGTTTGGGCCCGAAATCGTCGGCAGCTTTGACTTTCTGCCCTATGGTTTGGGCGAAGGAATCACAAGCCTCCCACTAACCATTGCCCAGCTTGATGTCGGCGTGCTGTATGTTTTGGCAATCACTTCGGTTGGTGTTTACGGGATTGCATTGGCGGGCTGGTCTTCGAATTCAAAATACAGCCTGATGGGCGGTTTACGTTCGTCGGCCCAGATGATTTCTTACGAGCTCGCGATGGGCGCTTCGATCATCGGTGTCGTCATGCTAGCGGGTTCGCTGAATTTGGGCGAGATAATCAACGCACAGATAAGTTCGCCGTTTAAGTGGTATATCATCCCGCAGTTTATTGGCTTTGTTGTGTTTTTGATCGCCGCGTTCGCGGAGACCAACCGTGTTCCCTTTGACCTCCCGGAAGCAGAAACTGAGCTCGTTGCCGGATTTCATACCGAGTATTCGGCGCTAAAGTTCGCACTCTTCTTTATGGCGGAATACGTAAACATGTTTACGGTTTCGGTTTTGGGAACGGTGTTGTTTCTTGGAGGCTGGTATACGCCCGGAATCGGCCGCATATTTGAGATGGGGAGCATCCCGTACGCAGTCGCCAGCCACGTTGGCTTTTTGCTCAAGATCTTTGCGTTCTTATTTTTATATATTTGGGTTCGGGGAACATTGCCAAGATTTCGTTTTGACCAATTGATGAACTTTGGCTGGAAATTCCTTTTGCCCGTGGCGCTTGGAAACGTGATTTTGACTGTTATTTTGGTGTTTTTATTAAATTAGGGAAGGAAAGAAACGTAATTCGTCATTCGCAATACGTAATACGTTTTTTTGGTCTTTCGTTTTATTTTTCGCTTGGGCGTTGCGGGTTCCGGCTAACGTCGAAAAAGTGGCCGCCCTACATGTTTATGGCGGCCGAGTGAATTCCGATTGCGAATAACGAATTGCGAATCACTATATACCGGAGATATGGCTACACCTTTATTCTATATTTTGGCAGGTCTTGCAATCGCTTGTGCGATTTCCTGCGTTTACCACAAAAACCCGATTTACAGCGCGGTTTCGCTTGTCGGCGTTTTTATTTCACTGGCATGTATTTACCTGACTCTGGCGGCTCCTTTTATAGCCGCGGTGCAGATCCTGGTCTATGCGGGCGCGATCATGGTCCTGGTGATCTTTGTGATAATGCTTTTGAATTTGGACGAGGAGCGGCCAACTAACCGTCTTAAATACCTATACGGGATCGGCGGCGCACTCGGGCTGGTCTTGCTTGCTCAAACGTTTTTTATCTTTTACGTAGTGAAGACCGCGGGTAAAACTTCGGCAAAAACCACCGATGCGGGACAAAGTCTGAGCATTGGAACGGCAATGTATACCGAATATCTTCTGCCCGTCGAGATCGTCGGGATCATGCTCTTGATGGCAATAATCGGAGCGATGATGATGTCGCGGCATATGACGCAGAGAAAATTGGAACTTGTAACCGATAACGAAGGGGATGGTGAATCGTAAATAGAGAATAGCGGATGGAGTTTCAGACCGCCTTCCCTATTCACTATTTACAAACAACTATTTACAAAAACAACAGATGGAACCAAGCTTAGAAACATATTTAGCGCTCTCGGGAATCCTGTTTACGATCGGAGCAGTTGGCGTGATCTACAAGCGCAATGCGATCGGGATGTTTATGTGTATCGAGCTTATGCTCAATGCGGTAAACCTTTCATTCGTAGCATTTTCCCGGCATTACGGCGATGTTACCGGACAGCTGTTTGTGTTTATCGTTATGAGTGTGGCGGCAGCGGAAGCAGCTGTTGGTTTGGGAATTATTATTTCCTTTTTCCGCAACAGTCTTTCGGTGGATGTCGACGATGCGAGCTTGATGAAGGATTAAGCCATGGCGCTTGAAATGAGAAAAATTTGTGAGAAGTGTGAAGGCAGCCTGGACGCTGACGGCACCGCCTTTATCTGCAGCCATGAGTGCACGTTTTGTAAGGATTGCACCGAAAAAATGAATGCGGTTTGTCCAAATTGCAGCGGAGAATTATTGCGTCGTCCGAAACGAGTGAACTCGGATTAATTTAGAATAAATGACTGAAAATAATCTTTTAAGTCTGATCATTTTTGCACCTCTAATCGGCGCGGTTATTAACTGGCTGTTTGGAAAACGTGCAAATAGTGAAACGTTTAGCGGCGTGGTTGCTTGCGCAGCGGTCGGAGTATCGTGCATCGTGGCGTTTATGATCGCGTTTGGCATCGGAACTCCGCATGTAGGAGCGCTTTTTGCACCCGAGGGCAAACCGATCCTCGATCATCTGTGGACCTGGATCCAGGTTGGCGACTTCCGTGCAGATTTCGGCCTTGGGATGGACCGGCTTTCGGGTATCTATGTTTGTTTCGTAACCTTCGTCGGATTTCTGATACACGTTTTTGCGACCGGTTATATGCACGGCGACAAAGGGTTCTACCGCTTCTTCGCCTACCTGAACCTGTTTATGTTTGCGATGCTGACGCTGGTCCTCGCCGATAACTATCTGCTAATGTTTGTCGGTTGGGAAGGCGTTGGGCTTTGCTCATATTTGCTGATCGGGTATTACGTCCAAAAGGACGAGGCGAGAAAAGCTGCGAAGAAAGCGTTTGTCATGAACCGTATTGGTGACTGGGGCGTTTTGATGGGGATGTTCCTTATCTTTACGATGACCGGGTCGCTGTCCTTTTTTGACAAGACGGTTGACGGCGAACAGGTTACGAGTGTTTTCACGTGGGTTTCGCAAAATGTGATGACGGCCGAGCCATTTACACTTGGGATCATTTTCGCCGGCGGACTTACGTCAGCGGCGATCCTGCTCTTTATCGGTGCGACCGGGAAATCGGCGCAGATCCCTTTGCTCACGTGGCTTCCGGATGCGATGGCCGGCCCGACCCCTGTTTCGGCTCTTATCCACGCGGCAACGATGGTCACGGCCGGTGTTTATCTGGTCGTCCGCAGCAATCCGATTTTCAATAACGCCCCGACGGCGATGTTTACCGTTGCGGTGATCGGTGCGGCAACGGCGATATTTGCGGCCACGATCGCGATCGCCCAAAATGACATAAAGAAAGTTCTTGCTTATTCGACCGTTTCGCAGCTCGGGTATATGTTCCTTGCATGCGGAGTCGGTGCTTATACGATCGCGATCTTCCACGTGATGACTCACGCATTTTTCAAAGCACTTTTATTTCTCGGTTCGGGTTCTGTCATTCACGGAATGCACCACGAGCAGGATATGAGAAAGATGGGCAATTTGAAAAAGTACATGCCCGTCACGTGGATAACGATGATAGCGGGTTGGCTTGCGATCGCGGGAATACCGATCTGGGCCGGCTTTTTCTCAAAGGACGAGATCCTTTACTACACCTTTTCCGCAACTAATCTGCCCGCCGGATGGAACTATTTTCTATGGATTATTGCTGTCATTACGGCAGTCCTGACCGCGGTTTATATGACCAGAATGATGGTAATGACCTTCTGGGGTAAAGAAAGATTTCACGAAGAATTGCCGGACGATGAGTATGAAGACCATTCGGATGACGATGACGAACACCATCATATTCCCGCAGACTTTGTACCTCATGAATCTCCGTTGAGCATGACCGTCCCGCTAATCGTTTTAGCGGTGCTTTCAACCTTTGGCGGACTTGTCGGGATTCCTTATGCATTAAGCGGAGGAGCGGTTGACAATTATTTCAAAGATACGATGAAGCCGGTTGTCGCTAAAGTTAAGAAGGATGAATCCGGCGCTAAAGCTGTTAAGAACTTCCTGGCAGAAAAGGCAGCAGGCGGAAAAGGTGAGGTGCATTCTGCGGAAGAAATATATACCGAGAGGGTTTTGGCCGGGCTGTCAGTTATCCTGGCACTCTTCGGAATTGGCCTGGGCTGGTTCACTTTCAAAAAGGATCCCCTAAAGGCGATGCCGAAGCTGTTTGCGCGCAAATGGTATCTCGATGAGATCTACAACAAAGGAATCGTTGACCCGATAACCAAGCTCTCGCGAAACGGCCTTTGGAAGGGATTTGACCTCGGCTTTATCGACGGAACGGTCAACGGAATTGGAAGTTTTGTGGCGGAATTGGGATCTCTGGCGCGACGAATCAATGTTGGCTTTATCAGATCTTACGCCGCGATCATTTTGTTTGGCGCGCTTATCGTGATCGGTTATTTTGTTTATTTCGGACTAAAACTAATTAGTTAGATTTTATGGATTTGATCAAAGAAAATCTTATAACGATTCTGATCTTGCTTCCCGTGATCGGCGCGGTCGCGGTCGTCGGGCATTCCTTGTTTTGGAATGAGGTAAAACACCTTAAATGGCTGACATTTGGATTCACGCTAATAATCTTTTTCGTTTCGCTGCTACTTCTAGGCGACGCCGCACTTTCAGACAGTGGTTTTTATTTTGAGAAGAATGTCGCGTGGATTGAAGCGATCAATACCAACTATCACGTGGGAATCGATGGATTGAGTCTTTGGCTGGTAATTTTGACCACCTTTATAATGCCGATCGCGGTTATATCGACCTGGGAATCGGTGGAAAAGCACCACACCGCGTTTTATGCATTTCTATTGTTGCTTGAAAGCGCGATGATCGGTGTGTTTGTATCGCTTGACCTGCTCGTCTTCTATCTGTTCTTTGAAGCCTCCTTGGTTCCAATGTTTTTCCTGATAGGTATTTGGGGCGGATCGAACCGGGTGTATGCAGCGGTTAAGTTTTTTATTTTTACGGCGCTGGGCAGTCTGCTGATGCTCGTTGCGATAATCGGTCTTTATTATTTGCATCTCCAGGCAACGGGGGTCGGGACGTTTGAC
>JABDJV010000430.1 GCA_013003295.1 Pyrinomonadaceae bacterium
GTAAACGTCTGGGACCCACGTACGCTGAAATTGGTAGATTCCTACTCACCTCATGATAAAAGTCTTTACGGCACCGCAGTTAGTAAAGATGGCCTTGTCGCCGTGGGCGGTAATGGCAAAGAGGCGATCGTATATGATCTTAGCAAAAAGAAGGAGATCGTCCGCCTTCGGTTTGATGATTCTACGCCGCGCTACGTTAAGTTTACACCTGACGGAAACCGTCTTGTATTAGGAACTACGAACGGGACGATCGAGGTATATTCCACTGCTGACTGGAAGAGTTTAAAGCAGATGAAGGCGCCCGAGTCAATCACAAATCTTTCAATAAGCGCAGACGGAAAAAATCTGCTGGCGGGAGGGATCAATGGCACGGTAACGATGTGGGATCTGGAACGTTATGAGCTCAAACACAAATTGATCGGACATCGGGCAGCAGTTTTTGGGATCGATTTCCACCCGAGCGGACAGCGTGCAGTCACGGTAGGTTACGATCAAAACGTGAAAGTTTGGGACACCAACACCGGAAAACTCTTGATCACGATTCGCGGATTTGAAAACAATCTTTATTGCGCTGGCTTCTTTAACGAGGGAAAAAGCCTGCTGGTGACTCAAACCAACGGTATTGTCAATATACTCTGATCTTAATGTTTTCAGCTAAATCCGGCGAATCTTATTAGTTCAATTTGATCGGAAAAGGCACAAAACACAGTATAAAAATTATCAGTGTTAAAAAAGCGAGAAGCTTGCGCTTTGGGTCAAGCGGGGCATCACTTATAGGTTGAGGGTGCTTGATACGCATCATCACCGCAAGAATTACCGCAAACAGAAGCCCGCTCGGGCTGTTGAAAAAATACAATCCAAAGATCGAAAACAACGCCATCGCAACAAATGCGATCCTCCCGGTCCAATAGTGTACCCGTTCGCCAAAAACAGCGTATATCGCATGCCCGCCGTCGAGCTGTCCGGAGGGTATCAGGTTCAGCGCGGTCACAAGAAGGCCCAGCCACGTTGCAAAATAGAATCCGTTTGGAATGAGAAACTGAAGTTCCCTGCCAAATAGCAGCGCAAAAAACCTCATAAACAGCGGATCGGAAAAATACAGATCACCCTCTCCAAGAGCAAAAATTTCCCTGGGCACCTCATCCATCGTTAAAAAAGCCAATCCGGCAACCGGAATGATTGCAATAAAACCAGCGATCGGACCGGCAACCCCGATATCAAAAACCGCTTTTCTCGAAGGCATTGGTGAAACTATTTTTATAAAGGCTCCGAGCGTTCCCGCCGGCCCGACAAGCGGCGGTGTTGGAATAAAATACGGCAATGTCGCATCCACCCGATAGATTCTGCACGCAATGTAATGTCCCATCTCGTGCGAGATCAATATGAAAAGCACCGAAACAGAAAAACTCAATCCGTAAAGGAGATATTCGGTGTTGGTTAGGATCAGCGTAACCGCCTGGACCACAAGGTTAAAATACAAAAACGGCAGCAGGGCCAGAACTTCAACGATACCGGCAATTTCAGGGGAGTTAAGCTCGGGAAAAAGGGGGATCCTGCCAAATGGATAAATAACCCCGGCGATCGTGCAGGTAACAAAGGTGAGCAGGAGCAATAAGATGTGCTTTACCCAGGTTCTAAAATTGGGCCGCATTGCGTGTCTTCGGGCGAAGACTCTTTCAGGAATTAAATTAGGATCGGACATCTACCGCTCAATATGAGAAGATCGCAAACCGCAAAACCATTGAAATTGCTGCATTTTGCGACTTACGATCTTAAAATATCACGAATATTCGTGTTTAGGTAATAGGTTTGGCTTGCAGGTTTTTGCCCGGCTTAAAACGGATCGTCTTTCCAGCAGGAATTGGAACCTCTTCTCCCGTTCTGGGATTTCGACCGATTCCGCGTTTTCGGGGTTTAACAACAAACACTCCAAAACCTCGCAATTCAATTCTCTTTCCATCGGCAAGAGCTTGTTTCATCGCGTGAAAAAGCGTGTCAACGACCTGCTCCGCTTTTTGTTTCGGAACACCCGTTTTGTCAGCCACGCGATTTACGATATCAAGTTTTATCATAATTTTTTCCTTTTCTGAAAACCCCTTGATAAACGCCTAATTATTGGATTTATTGATATTAAGGGTTTTAGCGGGGTTATGTCAAGATTTTTACAATATTTATACAAAAATAATTAATTCTTATAACGCAGGAGTTTATAAAATCGCCAATCCGTATAAATTGGAGTCAAAAAAATAACCAAAAAGGGAACGAAATTTGAATAGGACAAGCGCCCCGTCGGTACAAATATTTCAGTCAGACCGATCAGCTGGTTCCTGAGACTTGGTTTTTTCCTCAGGCTGCTTGTCTGATCTTGTCGTGAAAATCGAAAAAGTGTTTTAAAGTGACTTCAGGTGCCTCAAAATGCGGAAAATGACCGATATTTGGAAGCTCGATTATATCTTCATGCGGCATGATCTCGCGGAAACGCGTGACCAGGTGCGCACCTGAAACACGATCTTCCAATCCGTTTATCATCCGAAACGGCTTTTTGAGGCGCTCGAGCCCGCCGACCCAGCGCTCCCGGTATCTTTCGCGTTCCCTCATATACTGAATCAATTTGTAAGCGATCTTATCGCCGCCGTTTGAGCGAAAAATTTCCAGAAACTCGCCCAATTCGCGGTCGGTCGGCTGGGTTTCTTTTCCAAATACGGATGCGAGCGACGTCTTCATACGTTTTTCCGTAACGAGCCGGTTAAAGAGAAAACCGATAGGTGAGATCAGGATCTTCTGCGCCAGGATCGGCCGGTGAGTTTCCGGAAACAGTGCACCATTCATCATACAGACACTCGCGATCTCAAAATCCAGCTTTCCCTCTTCGTCGCGCGCAAGCAGTTCCTGAATGATCGTGTTTCCATAATCGTGAGAGAGGATATGGAATTTTCCTATGCCCGTTTCTCTGATAAACGCCTGGAGAACGTCAGCCTGCCGAAACGTTGTGTAGTCAAAATCCGCCGGCTTGTCGGAGAATCCGTACCCGATCATATCAAAGGCGACCAGCGAAAATCTCTCGGCCAGGGAATCCCAGATCTTATGATAATCATAAGACGACGTCGGAAATCCATGCAGGCAAAGAAGAGCTTCTTTATCGCTCGATTCGGTCTTGCAGAAGATCGAATTTCCCTCAAAGTCAAAATGGCTTCCCTTCTGTTTCCAATCGTTTAGGCTCATTCTTCTATACGCGAGTTTTTGTCTAAACTCTTAAAATGGTAAAATTCCCCGCACTCCATAAATTAACCTATGTAAGGAAGAAACTCTATGCGCTGGAGAGACCAGAGAAAAAGTACGAATATTGAAGACAGACGCGGCGTGGGCGGAAAAGGACTCGCGATTGGAGGCGGCGGATTGGGAATCTTGATCCTGGCAGTCGGCGTACTATTATGTGGCGGCGATCCCGGCTCGCTGCTCCGGCAGACTCCAACTGAACAAATTCAGCCGAGTCAAAATCAAACCCGGAACACGGGGGGTACGGAAGACGAACTAAAACAGTTTGCCAGTGCCGTCTTGGCGAGCACCGAAGATGTCTGGAATGATATATTTCGCAAAAATAATCTTCGTTACCGCGAGCCGAAGCTCGTACTATTCAATGGTCAGGTCAGATCGGCCTGCGGTTTTGCCAGCTCGGCAATGGGGCCGTTTTACTGCCCGGGCGACAGCAAGCTCTATCTTGATTTCGCGTTTTTTCGAGAGTTAAAAACCCAATTTCGGGCGCCGGGCGATTTCGCGGCAGCATATGTGATCGCACATGAGGTCGGGCATCACCTGCAAAATCAGCTCGGTACAATGGATAAAGTGACGAGGGCACAGGCCCGCAGCGGAGAACGGCAAAAGAACCAGCTTTCTGTGCGCTTAGAGCTTCAAGCCGATTGCTTTGCCGGAATCTGGGCGGCGGCGGCCCAAAAGAAGGGATTATTAGAAGCCGGCGACGCAGAAGAAGCGATAAGGGCCGCGGCGGCAGTTGGCGACGATATGATCCAGCAGCGGTCGCGCGGATATGTTGTACCGGAATCGTTTACTCACGGCTCAGCCCGTCAGAGGGTTACGTGGTATCGAAAAGGATTTGATAGCGGCGATGTAAGGCAGTGCCGTACGTTTGAGTAGACGAATCAACAAATGAAGACAATTGCCTACTCCGTGATCGGCTGAAACGGCTTCCCGTACAATTCCTGATAAACCCAACCTAAAAACCTGGTCTCCGCGGTACACAGAGATTCGATCCAGCAACTGGTCAAATAAAGCCGGCGCTCGATTTCCGTCGAAAGCGATCCCGCCTGCTCGACGTGGGAAACATCATTTCTCAAATTGTAGCTTTTAGCGATGTCCTCGTTGTTCTGTTTGGCGTCGCCCAGAGCCTGCAAAATATCGGTTATCCAGCGGCCGAGTTTCTCCTCGGTATTATTTTCCGCAACCGCCTGGAAAACTCCGATGGCAAATCGCGCCTCGGCATTTTCAAACGGGTACGGCTCGATGCCTTTTTCCTGATCATCTTTCTGTTTCCACTGAAAGAGTTCCTCAACGTGCGGATGGCGTACAAGCGCTACCTTCTGATCGTAGTTCAGAAAAAATTCCAGAAGGTCTGCAAGCGAATTGTCTTCGATCTTGCCTTCAGGTGTTTTCTTAAGCGGCGGCGGCTGGGCGCCCTGTCCTGTTGCTTGACTCATGGCCCGATTTTAGCATTGAACAACCGCGGCTGAACAGCACGTATTGAATACTTAGGAGTGGCGCCTTTGCAGCCAAACATTTGAGTTGGCCGGGCGCCTTCCCCATACGCTAGATTATACCCGTTGGTTTTTCTAAAAAACTCCCCTCCTTCCGAAGGAGGGGTGGCAGACGCTTCGGCTGACGGGGTGGTTGAAGCCGCAATAGACTTGTGACTTCAATTGGTATTTCTGCCCGAGAATTTTTCCCAGCGTTTGTAAATCTGACAACGCCGCAACCACCCCGCGACTGAAGCCGCACCCCTCCTTCGGAAGGAGGGGAGTTTTTTTGGAGCGCGGGCATCCTGCCCGCATGAGCGCGGGGCGCGAAAATGGTGTGGTCAAGAAGTCGTTAGGGGTGAAATGACAACGTGTGTTTTCGCGATTCGGACCCGTGTTCCTGTCTGCCTGAGAGCAAGGTGCGAAGATGTCGTGGTCCTGAGGAATCGGTGGTCACGAGATGACAACGTTTGTTTTCGCGCCTTGCGCTCATGCGGGCAGGGATGCCCGCGCTCCGGCAAAACCACAACTTCACACTCCTAACTCTTAACCCTGAACGCTAAACCCTAAACCCCGAACCCTGAACCCTGAACCCTAAACCCTAATCTCTAACCCCTGTCCCCACAC
>JABDJV010000458.1 GCA_013003295.1 Pyrinomonadaceae bacterium
CTGCTCTGGCAATTTCGAATTCCATTTTTCGCGACCCTTCTTATAACTCTTCTGTTTTCGTCGAGAAAGGCTGCCGTGATTCGGTTCGTGGTGTCCGTATTGGTGATGCTGCTATGACTGCAATCCACTGTCAGGCGATATGCCCTGTTCCCGGTTGGTACCGTACTCACGCTTACCGGGAACCGTATCCGCGAACGGCAGCCGCCGGTGACGTAACGTTGCCAAGGTCCGCGGGCGTCGCCCGGATCGGTTGACAGACACCAGCCGCGTGCATTGTCAGTCCCGGTACGCTTGACCAGCCGCCCATCCACGAACAGGCGCCATTCATCTATGTAATATGCATCGTTGCCGTTTGTACTGAATTCGACATATCCGAGGGTTCGTTCAGAATTTATCGAAAATCCCGCCTCGTTCCGCGCACAGTTGGTGATCCCGGTTTTCGACACACGTCTGATCACACTCCTGTTTCGGTCGAGAAACGAAGCCGTGATTCGGTTTGTTGTATCGGTGTTCGAGATCGACGAATGATTACAGTCGATGGTAACCCTGTAGTGAGCTGCTGAAGCCGTTCCGGTGAGGAAAAGCAAAGAAAATAAACCGATAGTGATCTTTCTGATATTTCTTGTTTTTAAGTTTTTGTTTTTCATGTTTTTTTATTGGCTCGATAAATCGGAGACACATTTCTGCTCGTTCCGTAATTTAACTCCGGGAGTTTTCTACATTCCACATTTTGGTGAAATGCAAATGCCATTCCATTCTCGGAAACGGCATAAATTGAGTATTGAGGGAAATTAGCCCACAAAAAATCCCCAACCCGATGCGATTTTTTTCGCACTAAGTTGGGAAATTTTTCTATTCAATAATTGTGAGGTGAGCCCGGTCCGCCAAACACTACTGTCTTAGTCTGTTTGAGACAAAACCAGCCCTTCGCTTAGGAGGTCCTTCATGAATTCGGCCTCGGCAAAGCCCGCGTGTTTGATGAGAACTTTGCCCGTTGAGTCGAACACCACAAAAGCAGGTGAGCCAAGAACTTCGAGCTCCTCCGCAAGTCTCGCCCAAGAATCTTTCTCGAGATTTAGCTTCACCGGTACAAACTTCCTCGAAAGACCGACGACCGACGGATCGCGAAGTGGGCCTTTCGCCATGGCAGCGCAATATCCGCAGTTATTAAAATAAAACTTGGCCAAAATCGGAACGCCTGACTCGCGCGCGAGCTTTTTAGCTTTGCTCATGTCATTGATCCAGGCTATCTCGGCCTTGGTGCCAATCGTCACCGGCGAATCCTTATATGATTGAAGCGGCTTCAATTCACGGGCGCGACGATTGCTGAGCGAAGCATTTGAGCCGTCTTTAAATTTTTCGGGTATTTTGTCACTGCTTCCGCCCATCTGAAGCAAAGCCTTTAGCGGTGATTCGATAAGCCGTGAATCCATCCAGGGCTGTTTATGAAAAACGCGCCCGTTTTGGCCAATAATAAAAGCGCTGTTTGGCAATCCGCCGTAATCACGCCGGACACGGTTATCCATCTTATCGATCAGCAAAAGAGAGGTGATCGAAAGATCGCTTTTTGTCCGTTTTGCAAGCTTGAGCCGCTCTTCGAATTTAACCGGCTGATCAATGTCCCGAAAGCGATTCTCACCCGCATGGGCCTCGCGTATATAAACTGTTACAAAGTGAACTTTTTCGCCATACTTGTCCTTTAGAGCTTCCACACCTGGATGCTTTCTTCTAAACGGCGGTCAGGTAAAACTTCCAAATTCCAAAACGACAGGTTTCTCATACAAAAGTTTACCGAGAGACACGGTCACACCGTCAGAAGTCATCAGCTCAAAATTTGGGGCGATTTGCCCCGGGGCCGGTCTTGCGTTCGGAAACCTTCCAAACATTCCGCCTCTGCTACCGCCTCCTCGCCTTCCACGCCTTTGGGCCCGAAAGTTCTTTAGATCAGACGCCGTAATAACGCCATCGTTATTGGCATCAAACCGATCTAGCATCCGCGCACGTTCTCCGAGCTCTTCCCTTGTGATCTTACCGTCCTTGTTTGCGTCAAACCGCTCGGCGATCCTTTCGAAATTTGGAACCCGCCGATCGCCCCGCCTTCCCTGCCCGTCAGGCCTTTGGGCGATTACCAAACCGGAAAGAAGCGAGATCAATGCGGCAAATATGAATGTAGATTTAAAAAGCATAATTTGCTCCAGAAAGAGTATTGGACAAGACTCATTGTGAAAGTATCGAGGTTCTTGGGAGTTTGACGCGAAAGATCAACGGATAGTCTGAAAAATACTGCGTATGCAGATCAACAGCTGCTTGGGAAATATGCCTGCATCTGAAAGGCTTGAGTTTTTTTTTAGGCCCGGCCGCCTACTCACTACTCGTTTGATGTTGCAAAAGATTATTGTCGCAGAATCAACACCCGCTAAAGACGGGTGGCTAAAATGCACCTAACCGCTCATGATCACGTGCCCTTTTCTCATCAGGGATTTCGAACCACGACATACTAGACCGTGCAGACTAATCGATTACGCTGATGCGTTTATAATTTAATGTCGTTTAGCAAAACGGTTGCGATTAGGCCGCTTCTAAAGCGCCACGCCATTAATTTAGAACTATATGGAAGAAGGCTTTTTCCTTTCGCTTTTTTTTCGTTTAATATATTCGAAATTGGATTCCGGACTTTGATCCGAGAGTTTATATCGAAGTCGTTGAATTAGAAAATGTTAAATGAAACTCTTAATTAAAAACGGTCATTTAATTGACCCCATCGGAAAAGAAAACACAGGAATGAACGTCCTGATCGACAACGGAAAGGTGTCCGCCTGGCTGAAATACGATGAAGACTATCCCGAGGACGCAGAAGTCTTCGACGCCAGCGGTTGTCTCGTCGCGCCCGGATTTATCGATCTTCACGTTCATCTTCGCGAACCGGGTCAGGAACACAAAGAAACGATCGCAACCGGATGTGCAGCTGCGGTTGCCGGCGGCTGGACCAGCATTTGCCCAATGCCGAATACAAATCCGATCAATGACAACGCCGCGATCACGCGTTTTATGATCGAGCAGGGAAAAAAAGCCGGGCTTGCTAATGTATTTCCTATCGGCGCGATCACAAAATCTTCCGGCGGCGAACAACTTGCTGAAATGGGCGAGATGAAGGCCGCGGGCGCGGTTGCGGTCTCCGATGACGGACGTCCGGTACCGAGCGCCGGAATGATGCGGCGCGCTATGGAATACGCAAAGGACTTTAACCTCCCAGTGATCGATCATTGCGAGGATAAGTCGCTTTCAAAAGGCGGGGTAATGCACGAGGGGAAAGTTTCGCTCTTACTGGGAATGAAAGGAATGCCCGCCCTGGCTGAGGATATCGATGCGATCCGCGATATACAGCTTGCGAAAGAAACCGGCTCTCATATACATATCGCTCACGTTTCGACGGCCGGAGCAGTGGAAGCAGTTCGAAGGGCAAAGTCGGAGGGGGTTAACGTCACCTGTGAAGTAACACCACATCATTTTAGCCTCACCGATAAAGCCGTCGAGGGCTACGACACCAACACAAAAATGGCACCTCCGCTGCGTTCAGAAGACCACCTCAAAGCAGTTATCGAGGGAATTGGCGACGGGACGATCGACGCCATCGCCACCGATCATGCACCACATCACGAGGACGAAAAAGCTCTCGAATACGACGCCGCCCCCTTTGGCATTACAGGCTTAGAAACTGCTTTAGGTTTAGCGATGCAAAATCTTGTACATAAGGGGGTTATAGATTTGGAAAGATTAGTTGAGCTCTGTACCGCAAACCCTGCCCGGATATTTCATCTTGATGGACGCGGAACAGTTACTCCCGGTTCGATCGGCGATGTAACGATCATTGATCCGGAATTGGAATGGACGTATTCGAATGCCGATTCAAGATCGAAATCTAAGAATTCCCCCTTTGATGGATGGAACTTCAAAGGAGGCGCTGTGGCGACAATCGTTGGTGGGAATGTCGTATATGAAAGAGAGGTTCCCGCAAAGGCGCAAAGGAAGGCATAAGAAGAAAAGAAGGTGAATGACAATTCGGCATTAGTCTACGTTAAAATTGGTAATCGAAATCTAACATGACTATTTTTCCGCTTTGCGAACTTTGCGCCTTTGCGGGAATTTTCTTCTTGCTCTACGAGCTTTGCGTCTTTGCGGGAGATTTTTTCTTGCTTTGCGAACTTTGCGCTTTTGCGGAACACCTCTTAAACCAGTAATTTCTGTGTGCTAAAATCATCCGATATCCTTCAGGAGAATGCTTAACAAATGGAATTTCTATATGATCCGCAAGTCTGGATCGCGCTCGCGACGTTAACTCTGCTTGAACTCGTTCTTGGGATCGACAACATCATCTTTATATCGATCCTTTCCGGAAAACTGCCGCCGGAGCAGCAACCGAAGGCCCGTATCATAGGCCTTTCGATGGCATTGATTATGCGGGTTATACTTCTCTTCTCTCTCTCGTGGATAATAGGTCTAACCGAACCGCTATTCACTATCCTTGGTAAGTCCTTTTCGGGCCGTGATCTCGTTTTACTTATCGGCGGCTTGTTCCTGATCGGTAAGAGTACCCATGAAATTCACGGTTCACTCGAAGGCGTCGAGGGACATCAAGTAAAGAAGGTCTTCGCCTCGTTTACCAGCGTTATCATTCAGATAACCCTGCTGGATATTGTGTTTTCACTAGATTCGGTGATCACCGCGATCGGTATGGTCAAAGAACTGTGGATAATGGTCGTCGCGGTCGTGATATCAATCGTCGCGATGATGTTTTTCGCAAATCCGATCGGAAAATTTGTGGAGAGGCACCCGACAGTTAAAATGCTCGCCTTGGCGTTTCTCTTGTTGATCGGCTTTACACTCACTGCCGAAAGTTTCCACGTCGAAATACCAAAAGGCTACATCTATGGTGCAATGGCATTTTCCGTATTTGTTGAATTGCTCAATATGCGGCTGCGCCAACGCGGGACCCCGGTAGATCTGCATGACGCCTACAATGAACTTGAGGCGATTCAGGAGGATTCCGAATAACAACCCAGGGCGCCTTGGAAAAGAGTTGCAAAACGAGACTGTTGCGAACGTCCTGATATAGGAGAGATCCATATGAAAAACCTTTTGACCCTATTCTGCACAACAATCTTGTTTTGCATTTCGGCGCCGGGCCAAACCAGCATTCGAAAAATCGATTTCCAGAATTTTACCTATGACGCTGATTATTGCGGGGGTCAGGGCAAACGACGGATCACCGTCACGGATGGCAAGTTCTTTGAAGAAAAAAAGGTAGATGATTATACGGAACGTATGTTTTTCTCGATTTACGATGTCGCCTTCGGTGATCTCGACGGCGACCGGATCGAGGAGGCGATAATCCTTTCAATATGTAATATGGGAGGAACCGGAAACTTCTCGGAGGCCTATATATACAAACTGGAAAATGGGAAACCGGTTAGAAAATTGACTCTTGTCGGCGGAGACAGGGCATTTGGAGGT
>JABDJV010000465.1 GCA_013003295.1 Pyrinomonadaceae bacterium
CACCTACCCACAATACTTTGTCGGCAATCTCCACGATAGATTTATCCGCCTCTTCCCTGATCGCTGCAACCGACAGATCGCATCCCGCTTTTCTCGCGCCTTCGATCACGAGAAATGGAAATTGACCGTTGCCTGCGATGAGTCCGTATTTCATTTTGATCCTAAAATAAATGTAGGGGCGGCGGCTCGTCCCCGCCCGTGGGCCGAGAGGCGAAAAATGCCCAATTCCTTTTTAACTGAATATCAAAGTCCGTGTTTTCGCTGGCGCTCACTAGCGACCACAATGAACCGCCACATCTCGTTTCACGCCTTACCTGGCCAACAAGATCATTTCACAACACCCCGCCCGGAAGACTCTATAAAATCAAGCAGCATATCAACCTCGCGGCAATCCAGGTTCTCTTCCCGAATCTGCTCAACCGCCTGGGTCGTGTTCAGTTTCGCCGCGAGCAGCAAATGAAAAGCGTGATTGAGTTTCTTGATAGTCTCCTTTGGATAACCGCGTCTCTTCATGCCAACACGATTTAAGCCGTAACATTTTGCGTGGTTTCCCTGGATGATCGCAAATGGCATGGCGTCTTTTACAACTACCGAATATCCGCCAACAAATGCTTCCAGACCGATCTTGCAGAATTGATGGACACCCGAGTAAGCCCCGATATTCGCCCGGTCGGCGATTTCAACATGCCCGGCAAGCGTCGCGGCATTGGCCATTATTATTTCATTTCCAAGCTGGCAATCGTGTGCGACGTGGGCCTGAGCCATGAACAAATTATCATCGCCGATCTTTGTTAATCCCCCGCCGCCCTTTGTGCCGCGATGGATCGTTACAAATTCCCGGATCCGGTTTCGTTTCCCAATTTCGGTAGACGTTTTTTCCTCGTCGTATTTTAGATCCTGGGGCGCTAAACCTATGGAAACAAAAGGGTAAACTCGCGATTCTTCACCGATCTTGGTATCACCATCGATCACCACATGGGAATCCAGACGAACACCGCGACCTAGCTTTACCTGATCGCCAATGCTAGAAAACGCGCCAATATGGCAATCTTCCCCGATTGAGGCGTCTTTGCTGACAATTGCTGTTGGATGAATAAAGGACATCTTTTTCATTGATCATTGACCATTTATCATTTACCAGCATTAATAAGCCCTCTTCAGACGCGTCAATACTGCGAGCGCTCGGTATACAGATCTCAAAACTGATCAATGGTCAATGTTAAATGTTAAATGTTAAATGTCTACGGTTTCTTTCCGATAATACTCATGATCTCCGCTTCGGCAGTTATCTGCCCATCGACCGTTGCAACCCCATGCATTTTCTGAACCCTGCTGCCGATCCTAAGCGCTTTCACCTCTAACACCAGCGTGTCTCCGGGCACGACCGGGCGACGAAACCTGGCCTTATCAATTCCGGAAAAGAATGGAATCTTATCGTCTGTGTTTTCGATCTCGCGCAATGCGAGAATCGCACCGACTTGAGCCAGCGCTTCTATCTGCAGCACTCCGGGCATTACGGGCGCTCCGGGAAAATGACCCTGAAAAAACGGTTCGTTTATCGTTACCTGTTTTATCCCGACGATTCGCTCCTTTGGGTCGAGCTCAATAACTTTATCTACCAATAAGAAGGGATAACGATGGGGAATGACCTTTTGGATTTCGTTGATCTCGTAAGTAATCATATTTGAAAGGCGTATTATAGTTCACAACACAAAAAGTCAGAAACCCGCAAATGATTCTGCTGATTTCTGACTTTCTTAAAAGCTAATACGGCGCAAACTAAACGAGTTTACTTCGTTGCCGTGCCGGCCGGCCTGGCGTTGTAATAAGCGATAAACTCCTTAGTCACGTCAGTTTTTTGGTCAAACGCCATGAGGATTCCGCTTTCCTGGAGTTTTGCACCATCGAGAATTACCGAGTATCCCTTTTGCTTGGCAAATGCCTGCATCGACTTCATTATGTCCGACAAAATCGGATTAACCAAAACTTTTCTTCGGCTTTCAACCCGAGCCTGAACATCTTCCTGCTGGAATTTGAAATCACGCTTTAGCTTATTGTAACGGTCTACTTTTGGCTGAACCGTTTTTGCGCTTATCGGGGATCCCTTGACCTGCATCTGTTTTTGAAGGTTTTGAATCTCTTTTTCTAGCGCCTGAAGCTGTTTTACCAGGTTGTTCAATTTAGTTTCATCGGGCTTAAATTCAGCTGAAAGCTTATTCAGCTGCGCAACATATTTTGTGATGCCGCCTTTCGTATCAGCGAAAGCATAGGTGTTAATCAAACCAACCTTTCCCGATGCTGACTGAGCAAGCGCAGAAACCGCGAATACCGCAGCAAAAACCATACTAACGACCAATAAACGAACTGTTCTCATTTTTTTAATACTCCTTGATATCGAAAAAGGCTTCATCCTATATTTTCTGACTATACCCTTTTGAAACTATTTCTATAAAATCTGTTGCCTATAATCTTTGATGATCAATAAAACTAAATCTATTTTAAGACCAATAAATTGTCAATAACCCAATTAATTTAGGGGTTAACAGAATTTCCCTTCCGTTAGAACGTTCTTCCAACGGTAAACCTAAATCCACTTTTCTTTCCCCTGAGGAATAATCCCGGCAGCTCCTCCGTAAAACCAAGCTTCGCATTCGGATTGTAATAATAGATCAACCTAAACGGAACATTCACTACCGGCACCTGAACCCTCATTTCGAGTCCGATACTCGAGCGGATATCGTTAAACCGACCAAAAACACTTTCTCCAACATCGAGCTGTCCGGTCGTTTGTGCATCCCCTCGTAAGAAAAGAGGCTGGACCCCGTCCGGAAGCGTTACCGGACAATCGGCTCTTACGCCGCCGCAATAGGTATTCTCAAATTGAGTTGCTGTCAGCACCTGATTGCCGTCAAACAGAAACGCTCCGAAACTACGTTCATACTCCTCGTTTTGAAGCAGCGAAGTGAGGGTCAATGTACCGCTGCCGATAAAAAGATCATCCCTTAAGAAATTACTTCTTATATTCTGAATTCCGCCCTTTCTTAGGTTAAACACTGTCCCGATATCCGCAAAAGCAGCCAAAGTGGCCGGCCCAAATAACGGAATCCGGTATTCGAAGTTTCCGAGGAGCTTTGTATCGCCGCCGATCGGCTGGAAAGTTCTTTGAAATAGAAGTGGGTTAGCCCCATCAGCACCTGTATAGGTGGCAAGCGGAGTTACAAGATCGGATACGGCTTGCGGTATTACCAACGGTTCAGTAGTTGTTCCCCCGTTCCCATCCGATACTACCCGCATAAGCTCCGGCTCACCAATTACATTTGAAGCCAATTGCACGTTCTGGGTGGTAATGAAAGTGTTATAGGGCGCGATCGGTCCGATCGAACGAACATTGTATCCGCGAAGATCAAATTCGCTTCCCAGAAACTCCCTTTCAAATATCGGAACTCCGTTCACAAATGCTACCGAGTTTGCGTTTCTGATCTTGTCGCTTATTGAGAAACTTCCGGTCGTTGACGCCTGGATACGATACGCAAAAACCTCGGCACTCTTCGATTTTTTCCGTCTAACCGGAATGAACTGCGAAAAAGAAATCTGCGGTTTATAGGTTCTAACGTCTCCGCCCAATCCCGCGAATGCAAAAGAAGCGGAGATCTGCGTCCCGGAAGCCGTATCAATGCCGTTTGCTGCCGGCTGACGTGTATCGTAGACAAATGTTGGCGTGACCCTGCTTGTGATTATATTCGGCTGCGCAAAAATGATCGGGATCCGTTGAGAAATATCTGTCGATTGGTTGACCTCGGGGTCTTTGATTGTCGTTGCTGAAAACTGGTAAGTTAAACCAATTCTTGCAAAAGAAGTAAACCGACGCTTCTTAAACAAGAATTCTGATAGCGGAGCGGTCGCAAAAAATGTTCCTCCATAGGTATCTCTCGTGAAAAGGTTTTCCTCATCGGTTCTGACGGTACCAAAAGGATCTATCGCGCCGCCAATTGCATCAATATTCTGAGAAAGAAACGTTCCCTCACCAAAAAACTTAGAGCGGGCCGCAAATAGCGAGAAGCCGACAGCTATGGGCCGGTCACGGAAATACGGCTCTTGGTAGGAGAGCTGGAAACTTTGCTGTCGGTTGCCTGCCGCAAAAGCGAATGAAACGGTATTACCCCGCCCAAGGAGGTTGTTGGTGGAATATTCCAATCCAAAAAACGAACCGCCGATTCCCGAAACACCGCCATTAAATGAGATCTGCTGTCGGCCCCTTTCGGAAACCTTTACGATCGAATCCACAAAACCCTGATCGCTGTCCGTACGAATTTCAAGATCCTTGTCTTTGTCGATCGGATCAAAATATCCTAATTGATTTAGACGGGCAACCGAAATTTCCAGACGCGACTGATTGTAGATATCACCTTCATTGATGAGAATCTCACGACGCAAAACTCTGTCCCGGGTAAATGTATTGCCAACGAATTCAAGCCGACGCAAACGATACTGCTTACCTTCGTCGATGTTAACGTTGATATCCACGATTCCTTCCTCAGGATTATCCGGATTGTCTTTTAGATCTGGCACCAGCTCAACGTCATACTCGACAAAACCCTGGCTCCCGTAGATTTTCTTCAGATCCTCATAGAGTGCCTCGCGCAAACGCTTTCCGTCGGCGATCTCACCCTTTTTAACTCCAATGATCCCAGAGATCTGTTGTTCGGAGAAGATCGAGTTGCCCTCGATCTTTACTTCACCTACACGAAATACTCTTCCTTCAACGATCGGAACAACTACCTTCAACGTATCGTCTTTCGAACTTATCAAAGGCAGCGGAAGGATCCCAAGCACCGGTATACCCGTCCGCTTATAACCCAGGCCGACAACCTGCGGATCACCGATACGAGCCTGAAAATAGCCCTTTGATCTGATATGTTCCAAAACGTTTTTCTGGAGGTCGTATTCCAGCTTCCGCAGATCCAGAATGTCTTGCCCCTTAAAACGGGAAAGCAGCCCGGATTCCTTTACAAGCTGGAGTTGTTTCCTCAACTCACCGTCCTTAAAGTTATTGTTTCCTTCAAAATCGATTTTTACGATTCGTGAACGATTTCCTTGTTCAATATCAAAGGTGATCGCAACCGATGTCGCCGAAACGATCTCTTCCCTAACCTCAATTTTCGCGTTTGGATATCCTTTTGAGGCAAGCATTTCCCTCAAAACCCGCCTCGCTTTTCTTGAATTTACCGGATCGTAGATGCTTTCTTTTGAAATTCCGACGCGATTTTCGCGAAATGCCTTAAGGATGTCCGACTCTTGAATTGCTTTCGTTCCCTCAAATTGCAAGTCACGAATGATCGGAAGCTCCTTTACTTCAAAGATTACGTTTACGCCGCCGCGAATCCCCTGTTCTGTGATCACACGGGATTCGGTCTTATCAAACCAATTGAAGGATAATAATTCTTTCAGGTCGCTTTGAACTTGTTTTGGGTTGTATGTATCGCCTTTTCTTGTTTTTATGTAATAAAGAAGGTCCTGATCCTTTAAACGGCGGTTTCCCTGTATATCAACGTCCTCAACCAATTGTTGCGATTTAGACTTGGCCGTCGGCGCTGCCTTCTCCCCGTCGTTAGCGGGTGGTGTTTCGGCCGCAATTGTAGCAGCTGAAATTAATAGTATGGAGAGAAGTCCAAAACTTCGTAATATTTGCATAATGCCAACTTCCTTACCTGTTAATCAACAGAGTATTTGGGGAAAGTTATATCTTAATAAAGAGAACGCTGTATCAACCTAATAATGGTTTAATGACTGTATTTATGTATTTATTGACGAACGTAATATGTTCGTTTTCCAAGTGTTTGTTTGTACTCGACTTTAGATTCCCAACAGGAAACGATGGTTGCCTTTTAGTATCTATAATAGCGTCAAAATCAAAACCTCTCGCAAACTTTTGAATTATACAGATAAAACCCAAAAAAAGAAAAAGCCGGGAAACTAAGTTTCCAAGCTTTTTCCTAAATTTGTCTGCATTTGTGGGGCGTCCGTTCCGCCCACAAACGCACTTAGATTTTCATCTTGTTCTTCTTTTTTTTCACCGGCAGCGGGCGGAGTTTTAGCGTATCATCTTGACAAAATACTTCGACCGATTTTTCTTCCTCAAAATCTCCCTGAATCAAAGCCTCAGAAAGCTCATCTTCGACATATTTTTGAAGCGCCCTTCGAAGCGGCCTGGCTCCGTAAGTTCTGTCTGCACATGTTTTATCTATAAGCCATTGTTTTGCGTCTTCGGTGAGTGCGATCGTGAGCGAGTGGGCGGTAAGGATGTCATTGAGTTCGCCGATCTGCAGATCGATGATCTGAAGCAGGTCCTCATCGGTCAATTCATCAAAGATAATTATTTCATCCAGACGGTTTATAAACTCAGGAGCGAAGGTTTTCTTAACCTCGCTCATTACCTGGTCCTCCATGTTCCCGCGTGACGCCTGGTCACTTGATTGGAATCCTAATGTCGCACGTTTTTGAATAAACCGGGCTCCGATATTGGAGGTCATGATGAAAACTGCATTCTTGCAATCTACCTCATTTCCCTGAGCATCGGTTAATTTTCCGTCTTCAAAAACCTGTAATAGGACACTAAATAGATCCGGGTGGGCTTTTTCAACTTCATCAAATAGAACTATCGAATAGGGAGTTCGGCGTAATTTCTCGGTCAGTTGGCCGCCTTCCTCGTGTCCGACATACCCCGGAGGCGACCCAATAAATTTAGCAACAGTGTGCTTCTCCATATACTCCGACATATCAAAGCGGACAAGCGCACTCTCGGAACCGAACAGAAAACCTGCCAGCTTTCGTGCGACTTCGGTCTTTCCGACTCCCGTCGGGCCCAGAAAAAGGAACGACCCAACCGGCCGCGCGGGGTTCTTAAGTCCCGCTCGCGAGCGTCTGATTGCACGCGCCAAGGCGGAGATGGCATCTCGCTGCGAAATAATACTTTCGTGTAGTTTCTCTTCGATCTTAAGCAGCTTGCTCGCCTCTTCCTGCTTTATCGATTGGATCGGGATGCCCGTCCAACGGGCGATAACTTCCTCAACATCGTCTTTTGACACCTCGACCGCGAGAAAAGATTCTTCGATGGTCTTTAGTTCGAGCGAAATGAGATTTTCTTCGTCAGTAACCCGCTTCCAGTTTTCGACAGTCTCCTTCCAGGAAGGCTCTGAGCCGTTTTCCTCTTCGTATCGAAGCTTGGCCCGCGCTCCTGCTTCGTCGAGGACATCGATCGCCTTGTCCGGCAAAAACCTCTCGGGAATGTAGCGATTCGTTTGATAGACCGCAGCTTTCAGTGCATCTTTCGAGTACCTGATCTGGTGGAAAACTTCATACTTCGTTGCAACGCCCTCAAGAATCGCAAGCGCCTCTTCCTCAGTTGGCGGAAGGATCTTAACGGCCTGGAAACGTCTCTCCAGCGAGCGGTCCTTTTCAATAGACTTTTTGTACTCGCCGGGTGTCGTTGCACCAATACATTGAATTTCGCCCCGCGAAAGGGAGGGTTTAAGAATATTTGCAGCGTCCAATGATCCCTCGGCACTTCCTGCCCCGACCAAGGTGTGAATCTCGTCAATAAAGACGATGCATTCCTTATTTTGGCTCAACTCGGACATGATCTTCTTGAGCCGTTCTTCAAATTGCCCGCGGTATTTCGTACCCGCTACGATCAATGACAGATCCAGGGTTAGAATTCGTTTGCTTGCAAGAAAACTTGGAACATTTTTATCCGCGATCCTTTGTGCCAATCCCTCAATTATCGCAGTTTTCCCAACACCCGATTCCCCGATCAAAACCGGATTGTTTTTTGTTCGCCGGCACAGGATCTCAACAAGCCTTTCGGTTTCATCTTCACGGCCGATGAGTGGGTCTAATTTTCTGTCGAGTGCGGCAGCGGTGAGGTCGCGCGTAAATTCCTGAAGATTCGGTGTTTCCTTCTCAGGCCTCCTTCGTCTCCGATTCGTTGAGCCCTTCTGCACTCCGACCTTTTCCCTAACGGCGGAAAGCTGAACGCCATAGCCAAAGAGAATTTCGGCGGCAATCGACGCTTCCTCACGCAGGATTCCCAGGAGAAGATGCTCGACACCCAGATGGCCAGCTTGAAAGCGTTCGCTTTCTTCATTTGCAAATGCCAAAATCTGTTTGGTTTCCGGAGCAAGATGCAATTCAGCTGATTGCGGAATCCTCTCGCGAAGAACAATTCTTTCTTCGACCTCGCGCCGAATCGTATCGACGGAGATATTATGTCTGAATGGGAAAAATCTCGGTGAGATCGTTTTGTCTTCCCGCATCAATCCGAGCAGCAAATGCTCCGGAAGAATTACGAGTGATCCATATTGCAGCGCTTCATAACGGGCGAAGAAGATCACGCGTCGGGCTTTTTCTGTATAACGTTCAAACATAAAAATAAAAAAAAATGTCTTGTGGGAATGTATTATAACCAAAGACTGAAATAATATGCCAAATTTTTAAAGATTAATCGCTCTGGGCTTGTTTTATAAATAGTCTCAAAGAGACGCAAAATCCACAAATTCATTGCGTTTTTAAATTTTCGATCGGTTTGATTTTTCCCGCCCTGATCGCTGGATATACGATCGCGGCCAGACAAATGAATAATGCGATTATCGCGATCTGAAAAACCGCAAACAGACTGGTGTTAAAGGGCACATAATTTAGCGAGTAAACCTCTTTCGAAAGACTTAGTAGGCGAAGGTAGTTTCCGGCTATACACGCTAAAAGCCCCAGAACGACACCCGAAAATATTCCCAGACCGCTCAGGATCATCCCTTCAAAAAAGAATATCAGGACGATATTTCGTGTACTCGCGCCGAATGTTTTAAGAACCCCAATATCATACTTTCTCTCGTTTACGAGCAGCGCAATTGTCGAGGTAATGTTCAATGCGGCAATGAATATGATCAGCCCGATCATTGCCAGCGCTACTTTTCGTTCGAGACTCAACGCGGTAAACAGAGGCTTATTCGCCTGTTGCCAATCGAGAACCTTAAAATTTCCCCCGAGAACAGATCGTAATTCGCCGGATATCTTTTCCGTTTTGTAAATGTCTTCTACGGATACGCTGTAAACAGATGGTGAAAAACTGCTGATGTTTGTGAGCCTCAGATAATCATCTTTAGAAACATAGATCCAGCTTGAATCATATTCAAAAAGTCCGGTTTCAAAAACCTCACCTACAACTACTTTCGAATTTCGAGGTGCATCGTCCCCGCCAAAGGTGAGAATGGCGGATTCGTCGCCGATGCTCAACCCCAACTCGCCTGCGAGTTCCCTGCCGATCGCTACCCGAACCGCCACTTCATCATCTTTTCGAGTTTTGGGATTACCCTGTTTTTTCCAGTCCTTTACACGAATTATTGCATGGCTTGTTTTCTTCTCAGTCGAGATCACGGCGCTTTCAAAGCTGGTCGGTTCAACCTGCTCGACACCGTCTATTTCGCTGATCTTCTTTTTAATGATGCTCCAATTTGAGATCCCGGGGCTTCCATTGTCCGAAACAAGAATATGGGCCGTGTTGCCTAATACCTTGTCCCGGATCTCATCGCGAAACCCCTGAGCGACAGCCTGCGCGATTATCAGGCTGGCAACGCCGGCGGCGATACCAATGATTGCCACCGCTGACGTAAAACGAACAAGGTTTTTCCGGCTCGAACGAAAGTAACGCCACGCTAATTTTAGTTCGTAGGGCATCGCTTTTGATTGTAGTTCGAATTTCTCAATTCGCAATTTAGGTTTTTAAGTTGGTGTTCGCCAAAGCAGAAGGATTTCGGTAACATTTATCCTTTATATCTCAAATTCAAAAAGGGTTGGAATTCAAACCGTCAAGAATAAATATGCCTCTAAGTAAGATCGAAGATGCCATTGAAGATTTCAGAGATGGCAAACTGGTAATAATCGTCGACGACGAAGACCGTGAAAACGAAGGTGATCTTGTCTGCGCTGCCGAGAAAGTTACGCCCGAGATCATTAATTTCATGGCCACGCACGGCCGCGGTTTGATCTGCATGCCCTTGACCGAGGACCGCTGCGATTACCTGCAGCTACCACCGCAAACGCAAGACAATACTTCAAGTATGGGGACCGCGTTTACCGTTTCGATCGAAGCAAAAGAAGGCGTTACTACGGGAATTTCTGCTGCTGACCGGGCAAAGACCATTATCACCGCAGTTGACCCCGACACAAAACCCACTGACTTAGCCCGTCCCGGCCACACTTTTCCCCTGCGTGCAAAAAATGGCGGGGTTTTGGTTAGGATCGGGCAAACAGAAGCGAGTGTTGATATGGCCCGTCTTGCCGGCCTTGACCCGTCGGCCGTTGTTTGCGAGATCATGAATGAAGACGGCACCATGTCCCGCATGCCGCAGCTTGAGGTTTTCGCAGAAACACATGGCCTTAAGATCATCTCGGTGGCCGATCTGGTTCGCTACCGAATTCAAAAGGAGTCGCTTGTAAGCCGGATCGTCGAAACCGATCTGGAGACCGATCATGGAACCTTCCGCGCAATCTTATATGAAAATGCAATCAGCGGTGAGACCCATGTCGCAATGACGATGGGTGATATTGCAGATACGGCAGAACCCACGCTTGTGCGCGTTCAAACGGAGAACATAACTTTTGCGATGTTTGGTTCTAAGCTGGGCGAAGCATCTCAATCGATAAAATCCTCCCTCAAGAAGATCTCTGAGGCGAAACGGGGCGTCATACTTTATCTAAGGCAGCGGGAAAACAACCTGGATTTGATCCATCAGTTGAAAACTTATGCCCTGATGAAGGAAAAAGATTTGGATTTTCAAACTGCAAGAGAAGCGACCGGCTACGGAAAGATTCGCGATCATGGCATCGGCGCGCAGATCCTAAATGATCTCGGTGTCAGAAAGATCCGGCTTCTGACCAACCACCCTCCCCACGTAAATGCGATCGAGGCGTTCGATCTGGAGATCGTCGATATCGAACCGATTCTATAGTTATATTCTTCATATCCTTCCTTTTTATGGATAAACGCCAGCCGTTTGGGTTATAATCGTGAGATCACTTTGCTCTCCTAAAGTAAAAACCAGTAATTTCAGTATCGATGTCTGAAGAAAGAAGTAAGAAAACTGAAGACGAGCCGATCGGGCGTGAAGACGAAGACGCGCAAGATTCGAATGCGGAAGAAGCGTCTCCGCCACAGGCCCGTAAAAGCCGAAGGTTCTTTACGCGGCGCAATGGGCTGCTCACGGCAGGTTTGCTTTCTATTGTATTGATCATCCTTTTCCTTTTTGTCTCTGCAGTGTATCGCTTTGGCTACATAGACAGCTATATTGAGGATCAGTTTATTGTGGCGTTTGACGAAATGGGGGTCAGCTTTAAGGCCGATACGTTTCACGTCAGCGTCAATCCGCTTCAGATGACGCTCAAGAATGCCGACTTCACAAACAAAAAAACCGGGGAAAAAATAGCGACCATCGAAAAGGCTGTGTTTAACATGACCGTGCTGGATCTTTATTCGCTAAATCTCGAACGAAACATCGACATCACTTCGACCAAGATCGATAATTTCGAAGTCTGGATAAATATCAAAAGCGATGGGTCCAGCAACTTTGACGGAATCGAGATCCTTCCGCCAAAAAATGCCGTAAAATTCCAATACTCTTCCGCCGAAGTCGGTCTTAAAAACGGGCTGATTCACTTTGGCGACCAAAAAAGAAAAGTATCCGGCGACGCAAAGAACGTTTTGTTTTTTCTTGAGCCCGAGGCCAAAGAGGTTGCCGACGAACATCAGCGTTACAAGTTTGACCTGACTTCGACGGAATCAAATTTTGTTTACGATGAGAGCAAAGTCGAACCGTTAGATATTCGCGCAAGTGGAATCCTCGATGAAAAGGGTGCTGAGATCGCACAATTAAAGCTGAGCTCACCGCTCGGTGTAACGGTCATGAACGGAACCGTTAAAGACTGGGAATCACCAAAATACAATCTAAAAGTAAAATCAAACGTAGACCTTACGCAGACTTCGACAATTTTCCCTTTGGGTACGGCAATACGCGGATCGGGGGATTTTGACGGAACGATCGTCGGCGAAGGAGAAAAATACAGGCTCGAAGGGGAGATCACCTCGAGGGATCTTGCAGCTTCCAATATTCGTTTGAGAGCGCTTAAGGTTTCAGCCACCGTCAATGGCAAAAATACGATGTATGATGCCCACGGAAAAGCGGTCGCCGAACTCCTGACGTTTGAGGATTACAAGATCGATTTTCCACAACTCATCGGAAATGTTCGCGGTACCGGAACTGATTTCAAATGGTTTGGAGAGCTTCAGGCGGCGGCGGCAAAATCGCCTTGGGGAACACTTGCCGGACTCTACATTACGGATGCGATCGCAGAATACGAAGACAATAAACTCAGGGCAAATTTGGGAAACCTGCGCGCCCGAAGATTCTCCTCTAGGGGAGCCGAAATAACTTCGCTCAATTCCAAAAATATATCGATCACCTCACGAAACGGAGTAACCGAAGCCAACCTGCCCAACGCACGGGCCGATAGGCTTGATGTCGAAGGCGCGACGCTGCGGGGTGTAGACGTTGGAAAAGCAAGAGTTGTGAATTCGGGCTCAAAAACTGACGTTACGGCCGGAGATGTAAAGGTTGACAGTGTTGAAACTAAGGACACCCGTCTGCGGAACGTTTCGGCAAAAAATGTTGTCGTCGAAAACGAACGCGGAACGACCAACGTGATCGCTCAAAACGTTCGATCAGAACAGGTTGAAACAAATGCGGCGAAAGTCGGAGAAGTCGATGCATCCGGTGTAGAGGTTCAGATCGTCGGAGATGATACAAAAATCTACTCAAACAATGTAAAGGTTGCAAAAGTAGAAACCGACGCGGCGGCCTTGGGAAGCTTAAATGTTGCCGGCGTCAGGCTTACCGTAAGACAAGGACGAATCGAGGCGACGTCGGATGACTTCAATGCAGGTGACGTTGATCTCCGCGACGTTGGAAAGCTCGAAAATGCGAGTGTTTCGAAACCTGTCTTTGTTCTGGAGCCGTCAGGAAACTATCGCGCAAGTCTTGATATGAGCATCGGCGGCGGAGTCCTTGGGAGCGTCAAACTTGGAAATGCCCGTGCATCGGTTGTCGCGGATAACCGTCAGATCGAACTCAACGATCTTAACGGCGATGTTATGGACGGAAAGGTCGACGGGTACGTCGCGATCGCGCTTGAGCAAAGCGGGCGTTCTAAATTCAAGGGTGATTTCTCCGATCTCGACCTTTCGAAACTTCTGACGCTCCAGGGCGGAAACGTTATTCCGATCGAGGGGAAAACGACCGGAAAGGTCGATCTGGCATTCGTCGGGACAAACTTTCGCAGCGCAAACGGAACACTCACCGCTGATATTGATGCAACCGCCGGAAGCGAACAACGCGGGACGATACCTCTAACCGGAAAGCTCGGAGTAAATGCCGTTAATGGCCTTTTTGACATCGATTATGCAAATTTGAACACCGCGAACACCGCGCTTAATGCGACCGGAAGATTTGATGTAAATGGAAATGATTCAAATTTAAACCTTGGAATAACTTCGAGCGACGCCAGCGAAGTTGATCGGATCGTACGCGTTCTAAATCTCTCTCCGGAGCTGGAAAGCCAACTCGATACTTATGAGGCTCAATTAGCCGGAAACTTCAACTTCAACGGAAACGTCCGGGGCAATGTCAGCAATCCGACGGTCGACGGCCGGGCTGATCTGGATTCGATAATTTTGCGCGGAAAAGATCTGGGTTCGCTCGCATCAAACGTTTTTGTGTCCCCGGGAGGGATCGAATTAAATGAGGGAATTCTAAAAGGACGCAGCGGCGGAAATATTGTATTTGATGCAAACATCCCGAATTCGGGAACGAACAATATTGCGGTCAATGCGAAACTGACAAATATCAACACCGGAAGCCTTCTGGCGGCGCTGCCGATCAATTCTATTCCCGATTCGATGAAGGATCTTCAGGCGCAAACTTCAGGCACTCTGAATCTCACCGGCCTGCCGAACGATATGCAGGGAGAGGCAAATTTGGTTGCGAAAAACGGTTCGGTGCAGGGGCAATCTTTTGACAATCTTGAATCCAAAATACTCTTTCGCGGAACAAACATAAACGTAGAAAAATTTGAGGCAAAATTTGGAAGCGGTTATTTAACCGCGAAAGGAGATTACGATACAAAAACGACCGCCTTTGATTTTGATGCTGACGGGAAAAACGTCCCGGTTTCGAGAATTCTTGGATTCTTTCCAAAAAATCCGAGTCTTCCGGAAATTGAGGGCGACATAAATTTGACCGCAAAAGCCATTGGACGCACGTCTGATGCATCGAGCTACGACGTTAACTTCCAGGGCGTCGGAGAAGATGTCGTAATCAACGATAATTCGTTCGGAAACGTCATTTTTAAAGGTGAAACGATCGATCAAGTTCTCACTGCGAATTTGACGACCAGGTTTCGCGGACAAACTCAGGAGATCAAAGGCAACGTTAATTTCGCCGACCCTGACCTGCCATTTAAAGCCGAAACCACCTTTAATAAAACGAGACTCGCTCCCTACATAGGTATTTTCCGCAAACCTGATCCGGAGAGCATCGAAATTGGCGGAACAGCAACCGGCGGCGTATTTCTCGCCGGGAATTTAATGACCGTCGACGGAAGCGGTAATCGTGTATTCACTTCCGACAATTTGAAAGGAACAGCCCGTTTCAGCCAGTTTGATCTGCTGATAGACGAGACCCCCCTCAACGCCACTCAACCCGTTGATATTAGCTTTACGATGAGTGAGGCTACCGTAGAAAGCGCCACTTTTGCGGGCGGCGGTTCAAATTTGGTGGTTAGCGGAACAAAAGCCTTCACGGATGACGGAATCAATAACCTCGCGCTCGATGGAAAAATTAACCTGAGAATATTGAACGCCATTTCAAAGAACGTATTCTACAGCGGTATTGCTGATATTGGTATGCGACTCACCGGCGTAAACCGAACTGCTCGCCTGAACGGCACTGCCCGGGTTGAAAACGCCTCGGCATCAACATTTATTGGCTCCGAGCGGATCACCTTCGAGCGTCTCAAGGGAAGCGTTATTTTCACCACTAACCAGATCCAGGTTGAGCGGTTGACCGGATTTTTGGGCGGAGGAAGGATCACAGCGACGGGCGGTGCATACTTAAAAGGACTTAGTCTGGACAGGTTTCGGCTGGAGGTTCGTGGAAACAATATTACTGCACGCCTGCCAAAGGATTTCATCACGACCGGAAATGCGGAGTTTGAGGTAAACGGTCGCAAGAAAAAAGACGGCAAGGTTTTAGACACACTGATTTCCGGTGTTTTTTACGCCAAGCGGTCTGTTTACAGTAAAGATATCGATCTGGCCGACCTGATCAGCGGGCGGCGTGAAGCCTCGCTCTCGCAAGGCTCGTCCGGGGCATCAGTGATCGGTGTACCAAACCTCGACGTAAGAATTCTCGGCCGAAATGCGCTGCACGTTCACAACAACCTGGCGGACCTTACGGCGTCGGCTGATCTTCGAATAACCGGCGACGTTGACTTCCCGCAGATCTCCGGAAGGATCACGGCGAGCAGCGGGACCCTCACATTTAGAAATGATCGTTACGAAGTGCAGCGCGGTGTATTAACGTTTCCGCCAAACACGAGTATTGAGCCGGTGATAAATCTTCAGGCGGAAACCGAGAAGAACGGTTATCAAATCTTTGTAAATCTGAACGGAAGTCTAACGGACACGGAGACCCTCAATGCATCGGTTCGTTCTAATCCTAACCTTCCGCAGGCCGATGTGATCTCCCTTCTAACAACCGGAAGTTTATCCAATACCGGAACCGGGATCCCAACACTTGCCCAGGGCGGGCTCAATACGGCAGCTGAGATCCTCACTGACGAAATTATTAATAAGCCGATCGCCAAAGCGACCGACAAGCTTTTTGGCCTGAATAGATTTGAGCTCGACCCGATCGTTGCGGGGCAAAGAAGCAACGCGACGGCGCGACTGACCGTGGGAAGACAGATAAACAAGAATCTGCTTGTCACCTATTCGACAAATCTTTCTCAGGATCAGAATCAGGTACTAGCACTCGAATACCGCGTTTCAAACCGGTTGTCTTTCGTAGCTCAATATGAACAGCGTTCGCTGACAAATGTTACCCGCAATCGAAATAACTTCAATTTTGAGATCCGTCTCCGCAAGCGCTTCTGACCGTCAATCGTTCGATGGTGGTTTTCCGCTTAAATCTAATATAACTCTGTGATAAGATTTTCTTTTAGCATCTATAACAAAATCTTTTGATAAAGGCGCGTGCTTTAAATTCCCCGGCTTAAAAAGCGCCTTTGTGTGGTTCACACCTTTTAATTTATGGACAAATTTTTGATCAGAGGCGGGAAACCGCTCAACGGAACGGTAACCATTGGCGGTGCAAAAAATTCAGCACTGCCTTGTTTAGCAGCAACGCTTTTAAGCCCAAAAACGGTAACACTGCATAATGTGCCTTACGTCAGGGACCTGATAACTCAGCGCCGCCTGCTCGAGGATCTTGGTGCTGAAACGCTTTTGATCCACAAACACACTCACAAGATCACCGCTTCGGATATTGAGCTTTTTGAAGCGCCGTATGAATTGGTAAAAACAATGCGGGCAAGCGTATTGGCTCTCGGGCCGCTTTTGGGGCGTTTTGGGCAGGCTAAGGTATCGCTCCCGGGTGGATGTGCGATCGGAACGCGTCCGATCGATCTCCATCTACGGGCATTCGAAAAGCTCGGCGCGGAAGTGTCGCTCGAATCCGGCGATGTTGTCGCCAAGGCGCCAAAAGGCAGGTTGATCGGTGCTGAACTGGAATTCTCAACCGTTACCGTGACCGGAACCGAAAATGTGATGATGGCGGCGGTTTTGGCTGAGGGCACGACCACCCTGCGCAATGCCGCCTGCGA
>JABDJV010000005.1 GCA_013003295.1 Pyrinomonadaceae bacterium
AGCGTCGCCCGCTTGTGCTTCTTGAATCGTTGCCGCATATTTGAAACTGTGCGCCGGGACGACACGGTCATCGTGATCAGCAGTTGTGATCAAAACGGCCGGGTATTTTGTGCCCCTTTTGATGTTGTGGATCGGCGAGTAGGCGTAGAGGGCTTTGAATTCTGCAGCGTTTTCGGATGAGCCGTAGTCGTTTACCCAAGCCCAGCCTATCGTGAATTTTTGAAACCGCAGCATGTCCATCACACCAACGGCGGGAAGCGCAGCACCGAAAAGTTCCGGGCGTTGATTCAGAACGGCTCCAACAAGCAAGCCTCCATTTGACCCACCTTGGATCGCCAGCTTTTCGGGACTCGTGTATTTTTCGCTGATCAGATACTCAGCCGCAGAAATGAAATCATCGAACACGTTCTGTTTTTGCAGTTTCGTGCCGGCTTTGTGCCATTTCTCCCCATATTCCCCGCCGCCCCGCAAGTTGGCGACCGCATAAATACCGCCCATTTCCATCCAGGTCAATCGTGAAACGCTGAATCCGGGCGTCATAGGTATATTAAAACCGCCGTATCCGTAAAGAAGTGTCGGGTTACTTCCGTCAAGGGTGATCCCTTTCTTATGGACGATAAACATCGGAACTTTCGTTTCATCTTTGCTCTTATAGAACACTTGCTTTACTGCATAGGCGTCCGGATCGAAATCGACTTTTGCCCTTCGGAAAAGGGTAGTTTGGCCGGTTTCCATATTGTAGCGATAGATCGTCCGCGGAGTGTTGTAGCTTGAGAAAGAGTAAAACGTCTCTTTATCGAAGCGTTTTCCCCCAAAACCACCGGCGGAACCAATGCCCGGAAGCTCGACGTCTCTTACAAACCGACCACTGATATCGTGGATCTTTATCTGAGTGTAGGCATCCTTTAAGTAATTCAATACAAATTGGTTGTTTATCAGCGAAGCTCCCCTCAGCGTCTCTTCAGCTTCAGGAATAACTTCGCGCCATTTGCGTTCTCCGCCCAAAACATTTACCGACATCACCTTGCCGAGCGGTGCGTCCCGCTTTGAGCGGAAAAAGAATGTGGCTCCTATGTTTCCGACCAACGAAAGCCGGTCGAATTTGTCTTCGAGCGCAACCAACTTCGAGTTTTTCTTTAGAAGGTCACGGTAATATATCTTCCATTTCCTCGTGGTACCGTCCGAAACATATACGATAAGCCACCTTCCGTCCTCGGTCTCGCCGCCGCCGATGCTAAGTTTTTTATTATCGGGACGTTCGTAGATGAGTTTATCCAGGGACTGCGCCTGCCCGATCCGGTGGTAGTACATCTTCTGGTTAAAAACAGCGTCTTTGAGCTTAGTTTTCTCATTTGGGGCGGGATAACGGCTGTAATAGACGCCTTTTCCATCCTTCGACCACGAGACGTTTGAGAACTTGATGTTTTTTAATACGTCTTTCATTCGTTTGCCGGTATCGACATTCAAAAAGCGCCATTCACGCCAATCGGATCCGCCCACCGAAATTCCATAGGCGAGTTTTTTCCCATCGTTTGAGATAGCGATCCCGGCCAGAGAGGTGGTGCCGTCCTTTGAGAATTTGTTCGGATCGAGAAGTACCCTGCCCGGGTCAGTTGGGGATTTGGCCACATATAAAACGGATTGGTTTTGAAGCCCGTCGTTTTTGTAATAGAAGTACTTTCCACCCTCCTTAAACGGCGCCGAATATTTTTCGTAATTCCAAAGTTTTGTAAGCCGCTGCTTGATTTGTGACCGCTGCGGAATCGTCGATAAATAACCCGCCGTAACTTTATTCTGTGCCGCGACCCAAGCTGCGGTTTCGGCCGAATCAAGGTCCTCCAGCCAACGATAGGGATCCGCAACTGTTGTTCCATGATAGTTATCGACCTGATCGACCTTTTTTGCTTTCGGATAATTTAAGCTGCCCTGTGCCAAAACACCGATTGTGAGAAAAGCCGAAATCACCGATATTGTGAAAAGATTTAGAATTCTCCTTTGCATAAACACCTCTTAAAATTGTTCTTATAGCGCAATCTTACTACGAATTCGCGCATCAGAACAAAGTATCTGGTTTTGAATTGGTTTAGCTGAGTAAATGTCTAATAGGAGGAATTCACCCTAAATCAGCCCGGAAACGCCGCTTATTCTTTCTGAGGTTTTAAAGCAGAACCAGCCGATTTGAGAGCAGCGAGAAGGTCCGCAGCTTTCCAATCGTTTCCGGTAAATATTTTGTGTACATTCCCGTTTGGGTCGATAACGGCGGTTCTAAGCGAATGTGTAAACTGGGTGGAATCTTTTTCATCAACTTCGTATCCGAGTCCAAAAAAGTCTGCGATCTTCTTAACTTCTTCGTCCTTTCCGACAGCGAGTTGCCATACCTTGAAATCGGTCGCCTTGGAATCTTTCCCTAAATACCCCAAGCCGTAGCTTTTTAGTTTTGCCGGTGTATCCCGCTTGGGATCAAAAGAAATGCTCAAAAGCGCGTATTTTTCGCTCATCTGTTCGTCATTCGCGATCTCATTTGCGAGATCCGAGAAGTTCTTCGACATCAGGATGCAGAAATCAGGTAAGGGGCATTCTGAATAGATGAACGTCAGCGCCCAGGCCTTTCCTTTAAATTCATTTGGGGAGATTTTCTCACCGTTTTGATTTGTTAGCGAAAAATCGAGAATCGGTTTACCTTTGACACCGATCCCTTCCTTCACCGGTAATGGATCCTGGCCGGGTTTTGGCGCGGACGTAACACTGATCTTTTCTAGCCATGACTTTGCGTTCGGGTTATCAATAACGAGCACGGCGTTGATCTCAGCGCCCGGCGTAAGTTCGTCCCAAACCCAATCTTCTTTTATAAAGAAATCCATCGTCATCTCTTCCATAAATCCCGGGATCTCTTCGTGTTTGATCTTTGCTTTCTTATTTGCGCGGTCGACCGATATGATCGTTCCTTTTAGATCGTATCGTTTCAGATTAGCTGAATCTTCTGATTTTTGCGTCTGGGTAGAATTGCACGAGGCAAAAAGTATTGCGGAGAGTACGACCGTTAATAAGATGCGCATAATAAGTATAGTTTGGCAATAAATCATATCGGCGCGCAAGCCATCGAAAATAAAAGCGATTTATCCCGATAATTTGCCATTCTAATTTTAGCTCTAGTATCGATTTAGCTCCTCATCATAAAGCATTTGATAAACGCGGTAATTTGCCATCACCTTGTAGACATAATCCTTTGTTTGAGTAAAAACTACCTCGCAAACATATCGATCGGGGTCGTCCGTTTCAGAACGCTCAAACCATCGCGCCATACGGTCTTCACCTGCGTTGTAGCTTGCCGCTACGGCGGCAGGCTGGTTTGGAAAAATCTCAAAAATGTTTTTAATATAATGTGAGCCAAATCTTATAGCTACCGGCGGATCGTAAAGGTCGTCCTGCTTAAAACCATCGACCTCCATTTCCTCTGCCATTTTGTTTGCGGTAGTTGAAATAAACTGCATTAACCCACGGGCCGCAGCAACCGATTTAACGTCAGCCTGGAATCGCGATTCCTGCCGCATTATCGAAAGTACCAGTCTTGGGTCGACCTCCTTCTCTTTACCATATTTAACTAACGGCTCTTCGTAGGGTTTTGGAAATAGGAGTTCCAATTGCCGATTCGGAATCAAACTGATCTCGTAATCACGCGGAAGCTTCTTCCAGATCGGTTCGATATAACGTACGGCGCGATTTGCGACATCGCCGCGCTTGTAGAATGTCGCGAGGGTATAGGCGGTGTTCGAATCGAAATCGGAAAGCGATTCGATTTTACCACCGTTGGCTTCGCGCAATGCAACTTCCATTTCAGGGGTTCCCTCATCGTATAGAGCCAAAAACAGAAGTTCACGCGCAATCGCTTCTCTTGGGATTTCCGACATGTTCCCGAGCGGGCCGGTCAGCTTTGGACGGTCAAAATTTATGAGCCTGGGAGTGGGTACCTTTTGATAATCGGGAATAAGCTCGTAAGTGCGGGATATACGGGCCTTAAGTTTTTTACGCGATTCAGCGTCAGTGTTTAAACGAAGCGCATTCTGGGCAGCAGCCTTAACTTCGTCTACATTGGTGTTTGTTAAGGTCTGATTGGAGATCGACAAAAGACGTTCAAACTTTTTTGAAATGAGCTTTGCCGTTTTTTCGCTATTCATCATAGCGCGAAGACGCAGAGTAGCCCGGCCCCCGTAGTATTCTTTCCGGCCGTCCTGGATCGACAAGTAACCATCGATAGCATCAGTGACCCGACCAATTTTTTCAAGTACAAATGCCCTTAGAAAATCGACCTCTTGCTTATTTGTGCCGCCGGCAATGCGCATCCCGCCAAGATTTTCCATTTTGGCCAGTTTATTGAGGTCTCCTAATGCGTCTTGCCAATCCGCCCGTGACAAATGAATTCTTACCTGAGAAAACAGCGCGACCGCCTCGCCGCGACCGCCTCTGAATTTGTCCTGTGTTCTGGATGCCCACTCAAGAGCTTTTGCGAAGTTTTTGGCATCGCGGTAGGCGTCGATGATGTTCAGGTATGCTCTCTCCAAATTCCCAGCATTTGGGTTCTCATTGATATATTGTTGATAGAGTGCCACCGATTTGTCTGTTTTATCGAGATTGGCGAAAGAAGAAGCATTTTGATAAAGCGCTGATACCGCCAGCTTATCATCCGGGTATTCTTCCCGAACCCGTGCAAACCAAGCCGCCGCAAATTCGTGATCCCTTTCCTGATCGTATCCCCGCCCGATCTGGTACATTGCTGCCGCCCGTTTTTCGCTCTTCGTGTGATCTTTTGCGATCACCTCATAATGAAGACGCGCCAACGCAAAATTTCGATTAAACTGATAGATTGAAGCTCGCAAAAAATGCTCGTCATCGGATAATTTCCCAACCGACTTGCCAAAATTTTCTTCGCCGTTTTCAAGCAGGTCCAATCCTTTCACGCCGGCCAGCGCAAAATCGTCGGGCCGCTCATCGTCCGGAACCTCGGCGATCAATTTTGTATACGATTCGCGGGCTTTTTCGGGATTTTTACTTTGATAGTAAGCCTGCGCGATCAGCACCAGATCCTTACGGTCGATCGGATCGTCTGACGCGGCAGGTGGATCGTTTTCATATTTTAGTTTCCCGCTCAACTGTTGAATCGCCAGTTCGTAATTCTTACTCAAAAAATTACTGTTCGCCAGTCGTTTTCTGACCGCTTCACGAAGCAGGCTCCTTTCCGAAGTGCCGGAAAGCTCCCTTAAATAAAGCCTTTCGAGAATCAAATTGCCGCTCGAACGCGAAATCTCGGCAAGATGCCAGAGCGCATATTCCTTTAGGATCGATTGGCGATTAACAACCGCTTGATAATAGGCTGCGGCCGAAGCGAAGTCGCCCAGTTTTTCAGAAACACGCCCGAGCAGATAATCGTAGTTATTTGCCGTGAATTCCCGGGTTCGATTTTTTTCCAGAGACACAAGTTTTTCCCTGGCGGCTTCATAGTCTTTGCTTTCAACCAGCCGTTTGATGTTCGAATGAGAATCGGATGAATCCTGCGCAAAAAGCATGCCGCTTAAAAGGATAAAAACGAAAAGAAAACTTTGTAGTTTGGCGTGTGGCATAAAATTGTGGATTCGTTGTAAGCTAGGACAAAAAACAGGTGGAATAATGATAGCAGAAAAGACTGGACGAAGTGCGGAAATTTTAAGCGGAAAAAAGTTTGCTAAAGCGATCAAAGAAGAGGTCGCGCGAGAAGTGAGCAAGCTTAAGGAGGATCATGGCATCAGCCCATGTCTGGTTGTGGTAAGAGTCGGTGCGGATTCGGCTTCAGAAGTCTACGTAAAGAGTAAGGTTAAAACTGCCGAAGAGCTTGGCATTATTTCGGAACATCGGCATCTCCCCGAGGATATTTCTCAGGAGGATCTACTCTCGATCGTCGGAGAACTCAATGCGCGCGATGAAGTCGATGGAATTCTCGTTCAGCTTCCACTTCCAAAGGGAATAGATGAGAAACTTGTTTTGGAGAAGATCGATCCGAGCAAGGACGTTGACGGGTTTCACCCAATTAATGTTGGGCGTCTTTCGCAGGGGCAGGAGGCTTTGACTCCCTGTACGCCGGCCGGAATACTCGACATGCTCAAGCGAAAGGGTATTGATATTCTGGGTCAGAACGCGGTCGTCGTCGGGCGAAGCAACATTGTCGGAAAACCGATGGCAATGCTTCTTTTGCAGGAACACGCGACGGTTACGATCTGCCATTCACGAACAAAAGATCTCGCGGCCGTGTGCCGCGAAGCAGATATCCTGGTTGCCGCCGTGGGAGTATCGGGAATTATCACGGCGGATCACATAAAAGAGGGTGCGACAGTGATCGACGTCGGAATGAATCGTCTTGAAGACGTCGAAGAAGCAAAAGGTTTTTTTGGTGAAGATGAGCTTGAGAAGCGTTTGTCTACTATCGAAAAGCGCGGCTCAACTTTGGTCGGAGATGTGAACGCAAGAGCTGCAAAAGAAAAAGCGGGTTTCTTTACCCCGGTTCCCGGCGGAGTTGGGCTATTGACGGTTGCTATGCTGATGAAAAACACGATCAAAGCAGCGAAGATGCGAAGACTTGGAAATGTAAGCGAATAAAATTATGAATTTTGAAGATTATCAAAAAGAAGCGAGCTCGACGGCGTTATATCCGAATCGCTTAAACAATTTAGAGTATCCAACCCTTGGACTGACCGGTGAGGCAGGCGAAGTCGCAAATATCGTAAAGAAGATCCAGAGGGACTTTGATGGAAAACTTACGGACGAGATCCGTCTAAAGCTCAAAGACGAACTCGGCGATGTGCTTTGGTATATTTCTGCATGTGCGGACGAGCTCGGCCTGACTCTTGCCGAGGTTGCTGAATACAATGTCGGAAAACTTGCGAACCGCCACAAGACGGTTAAAAGTGCTGGTGAATAGACCGGATGTTGAAGGCTGGTCTTACAGGTTCAATCGCAGTTGGCAAGTCGTTTGTCTGCGGAGTTTTCGAAGAGCTCGGGTGCCACGTTCTCGATGCCGATCAAACTGCCAGGGAAGTAGTTGAACCAAAAACGCTCGGATTGGGTCTAATTGTTGAGAATTTTGGCGAATCGATTCTGCAGAAAAACGGCCAGCTCGACCGGAAAAAACTCGGTGAACTCGTTTTCGCCGACGAATCGAAACGACAACTCCTTAATTCGCTTGTGCATCCTTTAGTTAAGGACAAACAGGATAGGTGGCTCAAGGAGAAGGAAATTGAGAGTCCGGAAGGAATTGCGATCGTCGATGCCGCGCTGATGATCGAATCCGGTGGTCACACCCGGTTCGATAAATTGATTGTCGTCTGGTGCAAACCTGATATACAATTGCAGCGTTTAATGCTTCGCGACAAGTTGAGCAGGAAAAGCGCCTTAAAGCGGATTGAATCTCAAATGCCGCAAGAGGAAAAAATGAAGTTTTCTGATTATCTTATCGAAACCACAGACGGTTTTGAGGCAACAAGAGAGCAGGTTGAAAAGGTCTATTTTGAGTTAAAGGAATTAGCAGCAGAATGAGGCGTTTACCCCAATTCACAAAGATGCGAGCTCGGTTTGGCTTTTCTGCGCCGCCGTATCGGGCGAGTCTGACAGCCCTTTGTCTTCTTAGTTTTCTGTTTGTATCCTGTAGCCAGCTTGAAAAGCCTCAAACCGAAGAATTTTACAGCGAGTCGAAACCTCCCAGAAAGCAGGAGTTTAGATGGAGCAATGGAAAGCGCCCAAAAACGTTCGATCCCGCATTTGTTTCGGCTCCTCCGGAGACTGATATTGTCAGAGCCATTTACGACGGATTGACCGAGACCGACTCGAAAAGCCTGAAAGCGGTACCTGCGATCGCTAAAGAGTGGTCATCGTCCGACGATCATAAGGTTTGGACCTTCACGCTTCGCCGCGATTCAAAGTGGTCAAATGGGAAACCGGTGCTCGCTCAGGATTTTGAGCGTTCGTGGAAACGAATTGCTGAGCTTGGCGAAAAGGCCCCGAGTCATGAGCTTATAAAGAACTTTGTCGGCGTTGAGTATGACCGCAAAGAACAATCGACGAAGGATTCAGATGTCGATGTTTTTTCAAAACATGAAGCGAAAAAAAACCTCAAGGAAAATGAAAAAAGGGACAACCGAAGCAAGCCGGAGAGCCTTTCTTCGAAATTGAAAAATCAGAGCTCCGGGACCGCAAATACCGGGACCAAACCGAGCTCAAATGTCGCCAAAAATCCAGCTGTTTCTCCAGACAAAAGCGGCGCCGCTAAAATAAAGTTTCAGAAACATCCGGAGCTTGCCGTCGAATCGATAGATGATTACACCCTTAGGG
>JABDJV010000013.1 GCA_013003295.1 Pyrinomonadaceae bacterium
ATCCTACGAAATGGTTGCCCTTTCACCTTTGGCCGCCGAAGAACTCGGTTTTGAGCTTTCCGAGGAGGATCGCGAAAGGCCATTTATCGAAATGTCCGGTCGTAAGGGTTTAGGCGTAAAGGCCGATGACCTTATAAACCGCCTGGAAACGAATGCATTTAGCGAGGTTTGTGAAAGAAACCCCGATTTCTCAGAAGAGAAGCAAAGGCAAATCGCCCACGAGATCGCAATCGGAGCCTTACGCTATTTTTTACTCAAATTCACAAAAAACACCGTAATCGTTTTTGATTTCAAAGAGGCGATGGCTTTTGAAGGCGAAACCGGAACATACTGCCAGAATGCGACCGTAAGGATCAACTCGATCTTTAAAAAACTGGATATAAATGCCGTTGACGAGGCTAAAGAGACCGTTATCGCCAACCAAGACTCAATCGCAAAGATTTTTAACGAAAAGGATGGAAATGACTTCTGGTCGGTAATAATCTTGGCTTTCCGGCTGGAAGAAACAATATCTCAGGCAATTTCTAGCTCAGAACCTGCAATCCTTGCAAAATATACGTTTACGCTGGCCAAATCGTCGAATCTTTTCTATCAAAAGCATCGTATTATGAACGAGACTGACAAAAACAAGAAGGCGCTGATGATTTGTGTAGCAGAGATCGCAAGACGTTCTCTGACCAAGGCCCTGGGGACGTTGGGTGTCAGCATCCCGGAGAGAATGTAAGCGCCCGAAATTTGATTTAGTTAGCAAATCGCCAGCCCGGGATTGAAGTTAAAGTGAAAATGAACGATCAGCCAACAATTCTGAAGGAAATTTACGACCAAAAGAAAATCCGTGTTGAGGAATCGAAGATCGGATTCGAATATGGCGAATTTGTGGAGCGGTCGAAAAGGTTTCGGAAAGACGAGACACCGAATCGATTTTTAAAGGCATTTTCCGATCGAACTGAAACAAATATCATTGTCGAGATCAAGCGCGCATCGCCTTCAAATAAGACTATAAATGATTCGTTTGATATTGCTGATCTTGCCCGCAGCTGTGAGGCATTTGGAGCAACGGCAATCGCGGTTTTAACCGAGGAGGACCATTTTAAGGGAAAAATCGAGGATCTGATCACAGCCCGTAATCTAACCGATCTTCCCGTCTTGCGAAAGGATTTTATTTTTGACGAATTTCAGATCTATGAATCGGCATTGATCGGCGCCGATGCGGTCTTGCTGATCGCGGCAATGCTTGGCGATAGTGATCTTGAAAGGCTTTATTCACTATCGTGCGATCTCGGTTTGGACGTGCTCGTTGAAACGAGTAATTTGGCGGAATTAAAGCGGGCAGCAGAGCTCGGTGCAAAGATGATTGGCATTACTAATCGAAACCCAAACACGTTTGAGGTATCGCTGGACGTTTCCCGCGAGTTGATCTCGCATGGTCCAAAGGAAGCCTTGATGATCTGCGAAGGCGGTTTGAGCAGCGTTAAAGAACTCAACGAAATGAAAGAATTGGGCTTTAGCGGTTTTCTGGTAGGTGAGAGCCTTATGAATTCGAATGAATTGCAGCTAAATCTTTTGGCAGGCTAATTGCATCCTACGCATTTGGAAGCGTTTGATCGTAAGAATTCTTGATTTATCTAGGTTTTACGCGTTCCATTTTCTCAATTTGCTAAATCTACTTGCAAAACGCGAATGAACAGAGACAAAACGAAAAGCAAATTGGTAAAGCTCATGCAGGCGGCCTATTCAGGCGAATTGGCCGCAGCATTGGCCTACGGCGGACACTGGCGTTCATTAAAGTTGGCTTCCGAAATCGAAGCGATCAAACAAATTGAAGAAGACGAATGGAAGCATCGCGAGCGTGTCGGGGAGATCCTCGATGAACTCGGTGTGGGCCCTTCACCGTGGCGGGAAAGGATATTTTTCCTGATCGGAAGCACGATTGCGGTGATCTGCAGATTTTGCGGACACTTCTGCGCTGCTTATTTCGCCGGGATATTGGAGAAAGGAAACGTAAACGAATACAACCTGGCGCATCAGTATGCGACCGAACTAGAAATGACCCACCTCCTGGAGTCATTTCGCGAAATGGAGAAGACGGAAGCTGAGCACGAGGTAGTTTTATTCAAAATGGTGGAAAATCACGGTTTCTTGCCATATTTCAGATATTTTTTTAAGTGGGGCGATGCGTCGGATTTTCTCATCGAGGAATAAAATGTTAAGTTGTATTCTTCAATTCTCATGCCCATAGAGACTTATGTTAATTGTAATGAAACAAGATGCGACTCAAGCGGATATTGATCGCGTCAATGAAGTTATCGCAGAATTGGGTTTTCAATCGCATCCGATGCCTGGAGCGGCTCGCGTTGCTATTGGAATCACGGGCAACAAAGGTGCGGTCGACCGCGCCCACTTCGAAAATCTTTCTGGAGTTGCCGATGCAATTCGCGTGACTAAGCCGTATAAGCTTATTTCCCGAACTCTTAGCCCGGACAAATCGATCATAAAAGTTGGAGACGCGACCATCGGCGGTGACGAATTAACTATGATCGCCGGCCCGTGTGCCGTTGAAACGCCTGAACAGGTCTTTGAGGTCGCTGAGGTAGTTTCTAAGAGCGGGGCCAGGTTTTTTAGGGGTGGTGCTTACAAACCGCGCACTTCGCCGTATGCATTCCAGGGAAGGGGTGAAGACGGCCTTAAACTTCTGGCGGAAGTTCGCGACCAATTCGGCTTGAATATTGTTACTGAAGCAATGGACGAACGCGGAGTAGACCTCGTCGAAAAATATGGCGATTGCATTCAGATCGGCGCAAGAAACATGCAAAACTTCTCCCTTCTGAAATACGTCGGGAAAACCCGCAAACCAGTTCTTCTAAAACGCGGAATGTCGGCAACCCTGGATGAGTTTTTACTCGCCGCCGAATATATAATGGCAGAAGGAAACCACGATGTAATCTTGTGTGAACGAGGGATCAGAACATTTGGAAACCACGCACGCAACACACTGGATCTTTCGGTTATTCCTGCGGTCCAGAAAATGACTCACCTACCGATTATTGTTGACCCTTCTCACGCTACCGGTAAAAACTATTTGGTTAATCCAATGGCAAAAGCCAGCGTGGCCGCCGGGGCGGACGGATTAATGATCGAGGTTCATCCTTGCCCTGAAGATGCCCTCTGTGACGGTGCTCAGGCGCTTCTGCCGGAACAATACATAGAATTGACCGCACAACTCAGATTGATGCGGGAATTGACGATCCCGGTCAGGGAAACGGCGTCCATATAAGCAATCTATTCACGTGGTATTTGTTAAACCGCACCAGAAAAGAAAAAGTTCGCGCCTGGTCAAAGTAACCAGACGCGAATCTTTTTATGGCTCCGTTTATCGCCTTTTGCCTATTTCGATAAACGGAGATTGAAAAAACTATAAAATTGTATGTAGCACATGACCATCGCCGTAATGATCAACAATGTCATCGGTAAGAAGCTGAAGGTCTCGGGTAACACCACTCCCAAACTCTGTTTGAATATCACTCCTGAAAACAACGCAAATCCGACAATCACTCCGCGACCGATCATCCAACGACCGAAACCCGTCTTCTCATCGGTCGACAATAAATAAGGCAGAGCGGCGACGGCGATAAGCGTGATTCCCAAAAAAATTGTGTCGAAAGCAAAACTGCCCAAATTTTGTCCAAAATCAACAGCTAAAAAGAACAATACAAAGCTAGTATCAACAACATAACTCGATTTCGTCTCCGCTTGTGCACCTGCATTCGCCATATTCAAACTTGTTTCCATATGTCTCCTTTTGTCCGACTGAAATAGATTGCGTTTCTTTTATTTCTTTTCCGAATCACTAAATTGTGAATAGGCTACGCGGAAAAGCTCGGACAAGGATTTTGCCGTTTCCGGTGAAAGATTTTTATCCGCTCTCAAATGTGCCTCGACGATCTCCGGTGTAGCCTCATGGGGATAATAAACCACCGGTTCGACCGTATCCTTTTTACTTTTCCCTTTCATTACCCGGTCGATCGGCACATCTAGCCAATTCGTCAATCGAGCGATGTTATCGGCATCCGGCTTTCCCGTTCCATTTTCGATTCGCGACAGCGTGGAAGCTGAAACTCCTGTTTTATCGGCAAGATCCCGCAAGCTCATATTGGTTTCTTCCCTCCGACGCTTGATTGCGCGTCCGAGCTCGACCGTGCTTATCATGCTGTCTTTATTACTTTTCTTGACCATAATTTTTCTCCACTAACCTCTCTAGATTTGAGTTCCCGGCCGGCAGAAATTACCAGCCTTTGTCTTATCTGTAAAACACCGTATCATAACTTTTTTTTAATTGCAACACTCCGTTTCATACTTGCAACAGCAGAAAAGAGATGGTACTATGTTTCACAGATGGGACACGGCTTGGGCAGGACCATTGAGATAGTTAACTAAACGCCCTGTTTCATCGCGCTATTCGGTCTTTCTCAATGTGCCCGGACAGCAAATTGAAAACCATTTAACTGAGTCGCGATCGTCTACACGCGGCGTACAGAAGATCGAAATGCTTCAGAATCATGCTTTTTACAGACGGAAAAGCAATTCAATGATTTGAATCAATTCATCTTGTAAACATACGAAAGGAACAAGAAAAATGAATTTAGAAAACACGCAGGTAAAAGAAAAATTAACGGCAGCGATCGAAAGCAGCGAAGACGCAAACAACATACTTGATTTTCCATCGAAGCTCCGTAAGTTGAGAAAGGTGATCGATCCCGGTTTGATAAAACGGCGAGAGACGAGACTCGATGGTATTGTTCGATCCGTCGATTACATTGAATGGCACACAGTTGCAGATATTCTCGATGAAACAGCTTCAAGCTGGACACATTCAGTAAAAGACGTCAGACAGATCGGCGGAATCGTTACTGTTATCGTCGCCATCACTATCGACGGAGTTACCCGCGAAGGGATGGGGACCGGCGCTGCGAAAAGCGAAACAGGCATTAAGAAAGCGGAACACGATGCACTCAAGCGAGCCGCTGTGAAATTTGGAATCGCCCGGGATCTCTACCGCCGCGATGCCAGCGAAACGGTAATCGACGTTGAGATCGAACGTCAAAAGGACGATGCCCTTCCCAATGATCCGATGGCCAGGACTTTATCGGATCTTGTCACCGGAAAGCAGCTCCGAATGATTTATGCGCTGTACCGTGAACTCGGCCTTGAGGCGAACGACGAATGCGACCGGCATATGGGATGCAGAATTGACGAACTTTCAAAGAAGGCTGCCTCCGATTTGATCGGGCATCTACAGAACCAGAAAAATGACCGGCCGGTCGATAGGCCAGCACCCTTGCGCCGTGCCGGTTAAATTGCGAGGCTTCGGGGATATCTGTAGGCACTCCCGATCAGGCTTTGCAATTAAATACTGAGTTGTGATTATAGCCGTCCTGCTTTCTCCACTGGGACAAACTAGACCTCACTCACAACTCAGTTTTTCAGTTTCATACACGGAAATGCTATTCTTATAGTCAAATACCCCAAAGCGAAGCTACGAAATCATATCGAACTTTTAAATCGAAAGACCACAGGAGAATAGTATGGCAGCAAAATTTGAAATCAAGTCGGCAACTAACGGGAAGTTCTATTTTAACCTTGTCGCCGCCAATGGACAGATAATTCTATCCAGCCAGATGTACGAAACTAAGGCGTCAGCTGAAATAGGAATCGATTCGGTAAAAACCAACGGGACCAACGACGAGCAATTTGAGCGGCGCAAATCGACCAACGGTGAACCCTATTTCGTTCTCAAGGCACAAAATGGATTGGAAATTGGAAAGAGCCAAATGTACCAATCGACAGATGGTCTGGAAAATGGAATCAACTCGGTTAAATCGAACGCCGCGACCGCTGAGATCGTCGACACGACTTCCGCATAAATGGTTACACAATACAAAAAAGGAGAGGCTGATCCCACAGCTTCTCCTTTTATTGATCCGATCACGGATAAAGTGTTAAGTACGTTTCCCCGCAAACTCCATTGGAGCGGGTATCATTGAAGTAGAAATAGTTCCGGTCATCGAATCCCCGTCAACAGTACCCTTAAAGATCAATTCAATACTTTGCCCTTGGAAATCGGAACTCACAGATGCACTTATTTTATTACCTTTCACGCTTCCATTTTGAACTTCGCCTTCACCGATCATCGATTCCATTTTTCCTGATATTGAATCGCCGTCCTGTTCAAGGACCAGCGTTACCGGCATTTTCTGGCCTTGAAAGTCGATCGAAAGCGCCCACGCTCCGCCGATATCCATTGTAGGAGCGCTTGGATCATTTTCAAATATTTCCATACTTTTTGGCTTTCCTTTTGCATCGACGATCTCGATATTTTGGGCAAACTCGCGCGCCTGGGGCAAAACCGCTTCGGCATCACCAACGATGACCATCGCGATCTGATCCGGCAAAACATACTTATTCGCCACGCGCTGGACCTCTTCTCCGGTTACAGCGTTAACCTTCTCCCGGTAGGTTTGAAGATAATCATCCGGCAGGTCGTACAACATCTGAGCGACAATCAGATTCGTGAGGCCTCCCTGAGTCTCGGCGCGTATTGGAAATACTCCCGAAAGAAAATTCTTTGCGTCGATCAATTCATCCTCCGAGGGCTTCTCATTTCTAATTCGATCGAGTTCATAGAAAAACTCTTTAAGCGATTCACCGGTAACCGCTGTTCTCACTTCCGACGTCGCTTCAAACGACCCCAGATGGCGTTTTGCATAAATTCTCGAATAGGCCCCGTAGGTGTAACCCTTCTCTTCGCGCAAATTCATAAAAAGTCGCGATGAAGCTCCTGCGCCAAGAATTTGGTTCATCACCAATACCCGAAAATAATCAGGGTCATTTCTGCTGATCGCGAGATTTGACAGTACGATATTTGCCTGTGAAGAGCCCGGTCGATCAACGATCGTTAGCTCGCGCTCAGCCCGCTCCGGCGGCGCGGGTAAATTTGCCTGCTCCACCTCGCCTTTCTTCCATTCACCAAAAAGGCCCTCGATCTCGTTTTCGAATGTCTCGCTTCTGACATCACCAATAGCGATCAGCGTGGCATTGTTTGGAATAAACTTTCGCTTGTGTAATTCAATGATTTCGTCCCTGGTGATCTTTTCAATTTCTTTTTCATTGGGAGAATTCGTGCCATACGGATGATCGCCATAGACGGCCTTTGCCATTTGTTCATCCGCCAAAAAGTCTGGCTGTGAGCGTTGATATTTTAATCCCTCGATCGCATTTTGCTTGTAAAGATTCAATTCGTTTTCGGGAAAGGTAGGACGCAATACCAGCTCAGCGATCAGATCGAGAACCTCGCCCCGGTAGGCTGATAATGTCGAAGCTCGCACCAAAGTGTTGTCCAGTCCCGCAGAAACAGAGAGATTCGCGCCCAGGTTTTCAATTCGTTCTGCGAGTTCCCTGCTACTGTATTTCCCCGTGCCTTCGTTCAATAGCTCCGTCATTGCAGAGGTAAGCCCGTTCAGACCTTTTGGATCATCTATTTCACCCGAACGGAACGCGAGACGCATTGTGACTATCGGATGGCGGCTATCTTCAACGATAATGATTTTAAGCCCATTTGCGAGCTCAGTCTCATAGGGCCTTGGAATATCAAACGGAATTGCCTCTAATGGTGCCGGGATGCTTTTACGAAAGTCTTCATTCATATTTCGATTGTTAACTGTGGCGTTTTCTGTCTATTGATCGGTTTCATCGGCTGGAAGTATATCGAGCAGAGCACGGTTTTCCGTGTTCAAATACTTATCAACCGCGTTCCTTATTTCTTCCGCGGTTATTTGAACCAGCGTTTCGATCTCTGAATTCACAAGATGCGGGTCGCCGTCATAGAGGGCATACTCGGCGATATTCTGTGCGCGGGAAAGTGAAGACTGGTTTGACCGAACCCCCATATTTACCAGCTGATTGCGAAGCTTTGACATTTCTTCATCGGTCGGTCCGTTGACGGCCAGATCTTTGATCTCATCTACGATCACTCCCCGAATCTTATCCAGATCCTTATCAGGCTTTGGGATCGCGCCGATTATAATCCCCGAGGGGCCCCGGCGCTCATCCGTAAAACCAAAAAGTTGGGTTACTGATTCTTCGCCTTTGACAAGTTTCTGATATAAACGCGCGCTGTCGCCCCCAAATAAGAGCTTTCCGGCTAAATAAAGCGCGTTGAATTCGAGCGTACGCCTTGCGGGAACCTTCCAGCCCATCAAGAACGCCGGGAGGGGAGCAAGCTTGTCAACATACTCTTTATAAGTTTCTGCTACCTCTTCAGGTTCGGTAACATCTATCGGAGGCGGTTTTGGCTGAGCCGGAATTGAGCCAAAATACTTCTCGATCAATTCCTTCGCCCGCCCAGTTTCGAAAGCACCCGAAATAACCATCACCGCATTGTTTGGTGCGTAATAGATCCGGAAAAACTCCTGTACATATTCGACGGTCGCCGCGTCAAGATCCTCCATTGACCCGATCGTCGAATGCGCATTTGCAAAATTCTTGTAGACCATCTCGCCTAAAAGATCGAAAATCTTTCCGTAAGGCTGATTATCATATCTAAGACGTTTTTCTTCCTTTACGGCTTCCAATTGATTGTCGAGATTCTCCTGCGTGACCGCGAGCGAGCGCATTCTGTCGCTTTCGAGCCAGAGACCAAGCGGAAGTTGATCAGCGGGCAGAGTTTCGAAATAGTTTGTACGTTCCGAACTCGTCGTACCATTCATCGTTCCGCCGGCTTTCATTACATATTGGAAATGCCCCGCTTTAGGTACGTTCTCCGAACCCTGAAACATCATATGTTCAAACAGGTGTGCAAACCCGGTTCGCCCCTCAGGCTCATTTCTCGAGCCAACATCGTAGTAGACCGCGATTGAGACTACCGGGATAGAGTTTTCGCGATTGAGGATCACCCGAAGGCCGTTCTCAAGCTCATATTCTTCCAATTCCAGCTTTGGTAAATTTAGGTTTGTCGTCATTTCAAAAAATAATTCTTTGGATCGTATCGGGCGTTCCAGCGCAAATCGAAAACTAAATCAAAACATTTTAGTGACTAAAAATCAAAGGGCGGCTAGGACTTGCGCTCCTGGTTCCTGCGAGCGATCGAATAGAGAGCAGATTTAACCTGGAAAGGCGTCAGATCGGGAAAACTTTCGAGCAGCAAAGTTATGACGCCGACGATATGAGGGCAGGCAAAACTATTTCCTGTCAGCGTCCGGTACCCGTCATTCAGCCAGGTCGTTCTGACATTCACCCCGGGCGCTGTCAATTCGATCGTCTCACCAAAATTAAAGCCAAAGTCGAAATAGTTCGTTTCGCTGCTTTTGCTAACGGCGATCAGGGACGAAGAAAAAACGGATGGGTAGCTCGGTTGTGGGAGATTATTTCCAGCAGCGACGATGATGCACCCTGCCTGGTATGCACGGTTGATAAGATCATTAAGAGGAACTACAAATTGCGGCTTGGTTGTGCCCAAACTCAGATTTATTATCTTGTATCCCTGTTTTATCGCAAACTCCAACCCGGCCAAAAAGGCGTGGCCATCTCCCAATCCGCCGGCACCCAAAACTTTGATGCTGCTCAGATCAGCTTCGGGAGCGATCTTACTGATGATCCCGGCACAAGCGGTCCCGTGGCCGGCGGAATCTCCCGCGTCTGTCTCCTCAAAAACGGTCCTATTCCCATCCCTGACTGCGGCAAATGTATTTTTGATCTTTCCCTTAAGATCGCTGTGAAACTTATCTACGCCGCTGTCTATGATCACTACGGACACACCTTTTCCCGTCGACGATTTCCACTCATCATCGAGCTTCATATCGGTCAGCGCATCAAACATTTCACTTGAAACGGTCGAGGACATTTTCTCTGAAAACTTGCTCCTATAAGTGCGAAAATTTCGATTGCAGATTATTCTCAGAATAACTTAAGAAACTCTCTAGAATTTCCTTACAAAGAATCCGCTCTGCGTCGCCCTGCATCGAAACTTCGCGGATCAGGATCGCCAGATCGATCATCTCCTTGTGATTTTTGTTTCCGCGGACGCCGCGCAGCCATCCACGAATCTCCTCAAAATTGATCTCGCTATTTGCTGAAAGGATCTCATCGCCAAGATCCTTAAAGATCACAATTGCTTCGTACGCGTTTACAAGCGTCGCAATTGGATCAGCATAAAGCGCAGCACGGTCCATTTCCTCGGGCGTAAAGGGCTCATAAGGGGGTCTGCCGATCCGATTTACATATTCCAAAACTCCGATAATATTACCCTGATATTGAATCGGTGTAGCGAGCAGTGTCTCGGTGGAAAACCCAGTCTTCTTATCGACCTCGGCATAGAAACTCGCTTCCTGTCCCGTATCACTGATCGTCATCGGCTGCCCGGATGAAAAGACGAATCCAGCGACGCCCTTTCCGGCCGGAACTCTGAGGTTAATCAGCTGATCGGCTACCTCCCCCGTTGCAGACAGGAACCTCAGGTCTCCTTCGTCTCCGTCTCGCACCAATACCGACGCTTCCTCCGATCCCATTACCGCCGCCGACTTTACAAGCAGGTTTTCAATCGATTTCACGATCGGCAATGTCATCGCGTTTACCACATCAACGATCTCAACCAGCGCCTTCAAATTTTTTTCGATCACGTGTTCATTTTTTTCTGACATTTTTAGACTTTTCGACCTCAGTAATCCTTCTGTTGATTGAATTTCGAACTTTAATTAACCCTAAATCAATTTATTGCAAAAAACAAAATAAATGTGTGGAAATCGTTGTCTATTAAGACTTTCCAATTAGCAACGGAAGATAGGAAAATCCAGCAGCTATTTCAGCAAATACTTGCGAAAGGCAAACGAGTCTTGTAACATCCGGACATTCAACAAAAGTGTCAGTTTATGAGCTCGAAATAAGGGCGGAGCCTTATTCACGGCAGAATTATCTATGAAAAGATTTCTAGGATATGCGGCGACTTTTATAGTCTTGACCACAAGCGTTTTGATTGCCCAAACGCCAACGAAAAAGGTCGTTCAAATTCCGAGTACAAACGATCCTTTCAAGATCAGCCGAGGATCTACCTTTTCCGCGTCTATCCCGACGACGGCTGGAAACTCCGCTAAGACAAATACTCTATCAGGAAAAGCAGCCTTGGTAAGAGACCTTGGCGACGCACTCGATCTGATCGAACATTTTCATATCGACGGCAACGGCACTAAGACACCCGAACTGATAAAGACGTCAATCACCGCAATGTTGAGGGTTCTCGATCCCCATTCGAGCTATTTTGATTCATCTGAATATTCGGATCTTTTAAGTGATCAACATTCGGAATATTTTGGAATAGGAGCGACCATCGCCAACTTTCAGAAAAGAGGCAGAATTGATACTTATGTTACCTCGACGTTTCCCGATTCACCTGCCTTCAGAGCGAATTTGCGCTTCGGCGATAAGATCGTTGAAGTGAACGGAACAGACGTTTCCGGAAAGTCCTCGCTTTATGTCAGAAATCAAGTCAGGGGCAAAAAGGGAACCATCGTTCGTATGAAGATACAGCGGGCTGACTCAAGGAAGTTTGAGACAATCGTTATCCGGAGGAACCGGGTCGCACAGCCCTCGATTAGTGATGCCTATGTCTTAAAGCCGGGGATAGGGTATATAGATCTCTCGAGCGGTTTCAACTACACAACCGAGGAAGAATTGAATTTAGCGCTCAAGGAATTGCGCAGACAAAGAGTATCGTCAGTAATATTGGATCTTCGCGACAACCCCGGAGGTATTCTGGAACAAGCGGTTCGCGTTGCTGAGAAGTTTTTGCCGAGCGGGAAAACGATTGCAACCCAGCGCGGTCGGTACGTGATTGATAATCGTGTTTGGAAATCGAGAAACAAAAATCCGGAAACGATTCCGCTGATCGTTCTCGTCAACGACGAAAGCGCATCAGCCTCGGAAGTTGTTGCCGGCGCGCTGCAGGATTACGACCGGGCAGTTATCGTCGGTGAGAAGACGTTTGGAAAGGGTTTGGTTCAAAGCGTTATTGATCTGCCCCACGGTTCGGGTCTGACTTTAACTACGGCGAAATACTATACGCCTTCCGGTCGGCTTATTCAGCGTGATTATTCTGCCGGCAACTTATATGACTATTACCAACACAATGAGAAATATGGCGGCGTGCGGTCGAAGATCGCGACCAAGACGATCGGCGGACGGACCGTTTTTGCCGGTGACGGGATCATGCCTGATGTTCTGGCCAATAACGACGATCTAACCGAAAATCAAATAGATCTGCTGGATCCGATATTTCATTTTTCCAGCGACCTTGCCGCCGGGCGGATAATTGGATTTGAACACTACAGAATTTATCGGCAGCGGGACATTTCAAAACGAATAGGTGCAAATGATTTTCCCGTAAAGGAACGGCTCCTGAAGGCGTTTGAGAAACATATCAACCTGGAAAGCCGCCCGAAACGTATTAAGACCTTCACCCGCACCGATGCGCGGTTTGTTGCCAATCGAATTCGCTACAATCTGATTTCGGCCGCATACGGAAATACGATTGCTAAGCAGGTATTGATCGAATCCGATTCGCAGATAGAAAAAGCAATTCTAACTCTCCCTCAGGCCCGAAATATGGCAAAATCCGCGGCCCGTCGACCTATCAAGACATCGTTTAAATAAAAAATACCCGCCGAGTCACTTTCTCAGCGGGTTTAAATTAAAAAGAAACAGGAGGAATCAGAAAGAATCTAAGCTTTGCTCATGCTCTTGCCGATTTCAATGGCTCTTAACCTGTTTAAATAGATGCCCTTCTTTCTGAATCCGTTGCTTCAACCAGGGTTACTTTTGATATTTAACGATTACCCCGGTCTTGCCGACTGACCACCCGTACTTCTTGGTCATATATAGTCCGTATAAACTGTTTTTCGTCCGGCTGTTTTGAATTACCCACGTGTTTCCCCGATCCGTCGATCTCAAAATTGTTCCCCGCGATCCGACGATCCAGCCGTTCTTGTCATCTGAGAAATCTACGCGATTGAGTGTGTTATTTGCAGCGCTTCGTATCTTTATCCAATTACGCCCACCGTTAACGGTTCGAAGGATGGTTCCTTTGTCTCCTACCACAAAGCCCTGATCGTCATTGCGAAAATCAACGTTTCGAAGAACTTCCTTAGTCCCTGACCTTTGCACCGTCCATGTCTTACCGTTATTGGTAGTTGCAAGAATCGTTCCCATATCGCCAACGATCCATCCATGCGACTTTCCTTCAAAATCCAAATGAATCAACTCGACCTTTGTCGGAACAAGTATCCGTGACCACGACTCTCCACCGTCCGTCGTTCGCAACAATAGACTTCCGATCACAACATCTTCATCGTTTTTATCAAGGATCGCACCAATTATGAATCCCTGCTTCTTGCTGTTGAAGCGGATACTGTAAAACTCCGGAATCCCGTCTTTAAATTCCGCAGGATTTACGATCAACGCCTCACGCCAGGAATTTCCCGCATCGTTGGTTACAAACATCTTTCTTCCCGCAACCAGATATCCGTTATCATCATTTCGAAAGTATATTTCGTTAATATCGGCCGCGGTGTTGAGAATCTTTCTTCGCCAGCTTCTTCCGCCATCGTTGGTAAAAGCCAGATAGCCGTTATCTCCGGCGATCCAACCCTCAGATGAGGAGGTAAAGAACACCGAAATCAAATCTCCGGTTCCCTTAGCCCGGTTAATGTTCCAGCCCGGCTGAGCGGCAATAAGCTGCGCTGAAACCAACCCCATGACCACCGTTAAAACAAATTTTCCAAAAAAAACCATTGCCCTCGTCGCTCCTAAAAACTTTCGCAAAAATCGCACAAAAAAGGTAATTTCTTGCACCAAAACTTCACATTTAATTACAAAAAATTACCTTACATTTAATAGCCGCCAAACTCAAACGATGAGCCTAGTCGATTACGTGATAAACCCTTCGATTCCAAACAACAACGATCTTTTCACCGATCGCGAAATACTTAGCCAAAGCCTTTTCTTTGTTGATTAAATCGAAATATTCGTTGCTTGCGAACTTGAGTTTGACCTCGCGCAGATCGGCTGCTTTCTCGTAAACCGAGTCCACCCAGACGCCATCCTGCAGATAGAAAGTTTTTACACCAACTTTTTTCACAGTCTGAACACCGTCTTTGTCTACCGAAAGCCTGATTAGCTCATCGTCCGCAAAGACATCGACGGCAGCTTGCTGCTCGCGGGCCTTTTTGCTCTCTTTGACCGCAGACGAGCCGGTAGCACTCATAGGCGTCGCCCTCGGAACCGGCCGGGCGGCCCGGTTTGCACGCCTGCCGTTTCTTGGCAACGTCGTTACGAAATTTCCCGATACATCCCGCCGCTCGCTGCCGTCGGTCGCCAAATAGGACGTGTATGGCGTAACTATTCCATACCGGGTACCAAGCGCGACGATTTCGTCCTTCAATTCCTTGTTTGCACCGTTGGTACGAATTTGCTCAACCAGCCATCCGACGCGCCTGGTCGCCCAGAGCCTCGGAAGAAATTCGTTTTCTACCGTTCTTTTCGGAAAATCAAGGTTTGCGTATCGGAAGGTCCTCGTATCGCTGCCCGTTTTCCCAGTCAGCTTAAACACGGCATTTTTAACATCGCCGGAATTTCTGTACCGCCCGATCAATGTCAGCTGTGTGCCTTTGAAGATATCTGTCATTTTTCGCGGATACAGCAGATCGGTCTTGAGGATTCCGAAATCCATCGCAAGATTGGTTAAGACTGGCGAATTAACTTTCGTGAAAAAACTCGAGACCTTTATCTCCAGATCTTCCTTTGGTTCGATATAGTCCGCAAGACCTGAGTTTTCCGCCGCCAGTTTATCAAGAAGGCGCGTATTTACATCATACCCAACACCAAACGGGAACAGCCGCAAGCCATTCACTTTGATATCCTTCGCATTTTTAATTATGCGGTCGATATTTGATTCACCAACCGTCGGCAATCCATCGGTCAAAAATACAAGCATTTTTGGGCGATCAGATGAATCGAACTGTTTTAGCCCTGCCCGGAGCGCGTCGTTGATGTTTGTTCCGCCGTTTGGTCTTAGTTTCTTTACGAATGCCGCGGCCGTCTTCTTTCCGCTCGAATTCGCGGAAACCAAACCGCTTTCCATCAAATGTTCTTCTCCGGCAAAATTTATGACGTTAAATCGGTCTCCGCTCCGCAAACCATTTATTCCAAACAGAAGGGCTTTGCGGGCCTTTTCCATCTTTCCTTCGTCGGCCATAGATCCCGATGTATCCAGAACGAAGACGATGTCTTTATTGACCAACTCCCGATCGGTGATCTTGTCTTTCGGGGAAAGCATCATCAAAAAGTACCCGTCTTTTCCCGGTTCGCGATAAGTCATCAGAGACATTCCGAAATCGTTGTTTGAAAGCCCGTAAAAAAGCTGAAAATCGTTTGGATCACCCTTTGTTTCAAAAGATATTGTCGCTCCTTTTTCGCCTTTGCGGTTAACTTCAACCTTATGACTCGGTGAGTAGATATTTCTTAACGCTTCTTTGCCGATTATCTCGACTTTGCCTGACACGACTCCAAATTTCTGCTGTGTTGGCTTTTGCGCGTATCTAACGTTTCTAATTCTGTGGGGCCGCCTTCTCGCCCATAGGTTTTTGCCCGTCCCAAGCGGATAGCGATAGGCTACAGTTCCTGATTCGGCTTTGAGCACCTGCGAATAAGTGAGTTCGAGTTTTTTATCAGAGTTTCCCGGAATCGGAAAGATCGAAGCCTGAAACAGGTTTTTACCGGCGTATTCAAGCAATCCCGGATCTTTTTTCTTTCTTACGATCGAATTATAAATCCTTCTTGCTTCTTCACGCGATCGTACTTCGCCGACGAGTTTTTTTCCGTTTTCCCAAATCGCAAATTGTTCTATCGAGGCGGTATCAGGTATCGGGAAAAAATACGTGCCCTCAAGAGTAGCGCGCGAATTATTTCTGAAAACCTGGACGATTCGCGTTGTCGCAACCTGCCCTTTGATCTTGGTATTTATCTGAATAGATTTGACCGGAAGTACGTTTGGCAAAGGTATCGGCCGTGGAATCGGTCGGCACCTGGGCCGCGGACAAGGCCGCGGAATAATGATCCCCTGCGAAAGTGCGGCTTCGGACGAGATCAGCAAAAACAAACCGGCGCAAAACAAACTTATTACTCTATTCAACTTCATTAAAAATCTCTCCTCACACTAAATGCTCTCGTACTTCGTCTAGTCTCGTTGGGTTTCAACAATTTAAGAACGCCCGACAACCACATTTCTTGCAATCTAGTTCAACTTTTTTTTGGCTTTTTTGCTGACATTCGCATCAATTAAATGCTTTTCTTTAATTTTCTCATCAATTTCCTTTGCTTCCTTTGCTGGAATCAGGTCACCGGTAAAGAATTCAGTAACGTTTTTCACGGTCCCAACCACCGGAATCGCATCAAGCGCAGAATCGGAAACACCCCTTAAAAAGCCCTTCTTCTTGACGTTATACCCGACTAAGCCAATGGCCAGGGCGGAACCGACATAAGGCAACGATTTTGCCACCCGTTTTGCGACCTGCCATCCACCGGCGTTTATCGCCTTTCGCTTTAGGCTTGGTTTTTTTTCAGCCATATTTCCTCACAAAAGAAAAGGCCCGGATTCTCTCTAAGAAGATTGAAAAACCGACCCCCCATTTCTATTATTAGCTTTTAATGAAAAAGGAACCAAAATAATCTGAACTCGTCGGTTCTTATCCCGCTTATCACAGGTTGAATTGTCAACAACGGGCAGATCCGGGCCAAAGCC
>JABDJV010000004.1 GCA_013003295.1 Pyrinomonadaceae bacterium
GTCCGGCTTCGCTTACCGTGGCCCGAGATCTCGCCCCGCTTGGCTACGAGCTACATCTCTACGACGACCAGGATAAAGGCGGCGGTTTTATGGTCACGCAGATCCCTTTGTTTCGTCTGCCAGTGACGGTGCTTGATGAGGAGGTTGACTACGTTCTCAATATGGACGGGATCCACACCCATTTCAACCAATATGTAGAGAGTCTTAAAGAGATCCTGGATATGGATTATGAAGCCGTGTTTATCGGAACCGGAGCACCGCGCGGCCGGGATCTTCCAAAATTACCAGGGCGTTGGGATACCAAAAAAAACATACACATCGGAATCGATTGGCTGGCAAGCGTCGCATTTGAACATACGACTGAGGTCGGGAAAAGAGTGATCGTCGTCGGCGGTGGAAACACTGCCATGGATTGCTGCCGCACATCGCGACGAATTGGCGGTGAAGATGTAAAGGTGATCGTCCGCAGCCCCTTTGACACCATGAAGGCCTCTCCCTGGGAAAAAGAAGATGCGATGCACGAAGACATTCCGATCCTCGACAATCACAATCCGAAATCGTTTGTGGTCGAGGACGGCCAATTAAAAGGGATGACCTTTGAACTGGTCGAACCCGTCTACGACGATAATGGCCGGCGAAAATTGGTTCCGACCGGTGAGCCCGATGTATTTGTCGAGGCCGATGACGTGATAATGGCGATCGGCCAGGACAACGCTTTCCCCTGGATCGAGAAGGACATCGGAATCGAATTTGGTGAATGGGATATGCCCGTCGTTGATGAAGTAACCTTTCAAACGACTCATCCAAAAGTGTTCATCGGAGGCGACGCAGCCTTTGGGCCGGAAAATATCATTACCGCGGTTGCCCACGGACATCAGGCGGCTGTTTCGATCCACAGGATTTGCCATGGCGAAGACGTAAACGACCGGCTCGATCCCTTTGTAAATTTGCGCAGCCAAAAAATGGGCATCCACGAATGGGCCTACGACAGTGAAATTGCCCACGACGAGCGTTTTATCGTTCCGCAGGCTGACAAATCATTAACGCTAAAGGATCGGAAAATTGAAGTTGAGCTGGGTTTTGATCCGCCGACCGGATTCAAGGAAGCCCAGCGCTGCCTGAACTGCGATGTGCAAACCGTTTTTGATGCGCCCAAATGTATTGAATGCGATGCCTGTGTCGATGTTTGCCCGACGGCTTGCATTACCTTCACGGAAAATGAGGAAGAGGAAGATGCCTTGCGCGATAAATTGAAGGTTCCGGCCCTGAACAATTCCCAGGACCTTTATGTTTCTGAAACGTTGCCGACGGCGCGGGTCATGGTCAAAGACGAAGACGTGTGCCTCCACTGCGGCCTATGTGCTGAGCGCTGTCCAACCGCCGCCTGGGATATGCAGGAGTTTTTCTACAACGTTTCGAAGACTTATAAGAGCTGCGGGAAGTAGGACTGGAACGCAAACGGCCCGTTTGCACAAACGCATAGCGTTTGAAAGAGCTGTCGATAACGAAATTGATAATAACAATAGTATTGAGAATCGAAGAATTGGATCAGAAACCTCACCCTATGAAATCCAAACTCAAAACGAAACCATTTTGGCGTAGCCGGGGGTATTTGCCGCATTATGATGGTGGGCAGGTTTCACAGTTTGTAACAACGAGATTGTATGACTCCCTTCCCAAAAAAGTGTTGGAGAGATGGCGGATCAAACTAGAAAGGGGAGAAATCTCAGATTTCGAAATTCGAAAGCGGGTTGAGGAATATCTTGATAGCGGCCGCGGCGAATGTTACTTAGCAGATCCTAGGGTCGCCAATTTGGTTAAGGAGAATCTGCGGCATCACGCAGATAAAAAATACAAATTGTATGCCTGGGTAATCATGCCAAATCATTTACATTATTTGATTACTCCGATTTCACCATATACTTTGGCGGAGATCACTCATTCGAATAAGTCTTATACCGCCCATACAGCTAATAAGATTTTGAATCGGCGTGGACAGTTTTGGATTCACGAGTCTTTTGATCGTTATATTCGTGACGAATATCATTTTTTGCAGACGATTGCGTATATTGAAAACAATCCTGTTAAAGCCGGGTTGTGCAAACGAAAAACCGACTGGAAGTTTAGCAGCGCCTATGAGAATTAACGGCTTCGGGTATAAGAGCGCGGCGCTTGCGTGTCCCGCCATAGTCTACTTGAAAGTTTATTAGCATTTTCAAACGCTAAGGCGTTTGTGCAATCGAGCCGATTGCGTTCCAGTCCGTAATTATGAACAAAGCGAAGATCAACGATTTCGTAATCAGGTTTGCCAACGTCAACGGGACGGGCTCGGCCAGCGCAAACGCTCTTTTTATGAAGTCGATCTTCCGTATGGGAATTCCGGTTACGCCGAAGAATATTTTTCCTTCAAACATCCAGGGTCTGCCTACCTGGTACGAAGTTCGCGTCAGCGAGAAGGGTTATCTCGGCCGCCGCGAAGGAATCGATTTCATGGTCTGTGTCAACCCTCAAAGCATGTCCGAAGATGTCGAAAGCGTGAGGAAAGGCGGCTATTTTCTTTACGACAATTCAAAACCCCTTCATGAACAGTATATCCGCGAAGACATAAATTACATTGGCATTCCCCTGATGGAGCTCTCAAACAATGCCTTTACAGACCCGCGTCTCAGGCAGCTTTTCAAAAATATTATCTACGTCGGAGCCTTGTCTGCTTTTCTTGATATTGAGTTTGATGTGCTCGTTTCAATGCTCGGCGAACAGTTCAAAGGCAAGGAAAAGTTGATCGAGCCAAATATCAAGGCTTTGAAACTAGGTGTCGACTACGTTCACAAAAATTTTGAGTATCCGCTCGATATTAGGGTCGAACGACGTGACGCGGTCGGCGAGAAAATAATGCTCGATGGAAATACCGCGTGTGCGTTAGGAGCGATCTATGGAGGTGCAACGGTTGCCGCCTGGTATCCGATAACGCCTTCGACCTCGGTCGTTGATGCCTTTACAAAATACGCGAAAACGCTTCGCGTCGACAAAGAAACCGGCAAAAACAACTTTGCCATCGTCCAAGCTGAAGATGAACTTGCAGCGATCGGAATGGTGATCGGCGCAAACTGGAACGGAGCACGTTCCTTTACCGCAACCTCGGGACCTGGTGTTTCCCTGATGAACGAATTTCTCGGCCTCGCGTATTTTGCCGAGATCCCAACCGTTTTGATCAACGTGCAGCGAACCGGCCCTTCAACCGGAATGCCGACGCGCACGCAGCAATCTGACATTCTCGAAGCGGCTTATGCATCTCACGGTGATACGAAACACATTTTGCTTTTCCCTGCGTCGCCCGACGAATGTTTTGAAATGACCGCCGAATCTTTTGATCTCGCCGAACAATTTCAAACTCCGGTGATATTGATGACCGACCTTGATCTGGGTATGAATGATCACGTCTCAGATCCGCTTAAATGGGATGACAAACGCCAGTATGACCATGGTAAAGTCTTAAGTGCGGAAGAGCTTGATAAATTGGAAAATTACGGGCGTTATCAAGATACTGATGGTGACGGTGTTCCGTATCGGACGATACCCGGAACGCATGAAACCAAAGGAGCGTTTGTTACTCGCGGCACTTCGCGAAATGAGCAAGCCGTATACACCGAAGACGGCGATGCCTATAAGCGCAATGTCGATCGATTGATCAAAAAATGGAATACGGTTAAAACGCGTGTACCCGAACCCGAATTCTTTCAGGAAAAGAATGAATCAAAAAACGGCGTGCTATTCTTTGGAACGTCTGCCTACGCGGCCGAGGAGGCAATTGAATTGATCGAAGCGGAAGGGCTGGAACTTGATGCAATGCGCGTCAAAGCATTTCCGTTTGGCCGGTCATTTGAAGATTTTATCGATTCGCACGAAAAGGTTTTTGTGATCGAACAAAACCGCGACGCACAGTTTAGAAGTCTGATGTTGATCGAGCTTGGAACAAATCCGGAAAAACTGATTTCCGTATTGAATTATGATGGAACGCCAATAACGGCTGATAATATACTGAATCAGATTAAATCAGGCTTGGAAGAATAATTTTTTTGGCCGCAGATTGCCGCAGATGACGCGGATATGAAAAACCTATTAGAAATCTGCGTTTATCCGTAAAATCCGCGGCAAAAATTTCTTAAAAGGATTATGTCATACGTACGATCTACATTTCGCCATCCGAATTTACCCAGAAACGATCTCGGTTTTACGGTTGATTATTACGAAGGCTCGCTTTCGACGCTTTGTGCCGGTTGCGGCCACGATTCGATAACAGCTTCGATCGCGCAGGCCTGTTTTGAGTTAAACATCGAACCCCATAAGGTTGCCAAGCTTTCCGGCATCGGATGTTCTTCAAAAACACCTGCGTATTTCTTAAGCAATTCGCATGGATTTAATTCGGTCCACGGCCGTATGCCCTCGATCGCGACCGGGGCAAACCTCGCCAACCGTGACCTGATATACCTGGGTATTTCCGGTGACGGCGATACCGCTTCGATCGGTATGGGGCAGTTCGTACACGTTATTCGCCGCAACCTCAACATGGTCTACATCGTCATGAATAATGGATGTTACGGTTTGACCAAAGGACAGGATTCGGCAACCGCTGACGTCGGTTCGAAAAACAAGTCGGGCAACATAAACATCTATGAAACGATCGATCTGGCAAGCCTTGCGATCGAGCTCGGCGCCACCTTCGTCGGCCAGAGTTTTTCAGGAGACAAGGATCAGCTCACACCGCTGATCAAAGCCGCGATGAATCATCCCGGGTTTGCTTTTCTAAACATCATCAGCCCTTGCGTTACGTTTAACAACAACGCCGGTTCGACAAAATCATACGATTACGTTCGCGAGCACATCGAAGCAACGGCAACGGTAGACTTTGTGCCGATCCGGAAGGAGATCAAAACCGAATACGAAAAGGGAACGATTCAGGTTATAAAAATGCATGACGGCTCGGAGATGCGTCTCAATAAACTCGCCGAAGATTGGGATCCATCCGATAAATTCTCCGCGATCAATGCAATGCAAAACGCGAAGTCCAGAGATGAGATACTGACCGGGCTTTTGTATATGAACCCCGAATGCGACGATCTGCACGAGCTTCTTGAAACAAACGAAAAACCCCTGAATTCTTTGAGCAAAGCCGACCTCTGCCCGGGAGCGGAGGTTTTGAAAGAGATCAACGAGAGTTTTGGTTAGTTCGCCGGACCGCAAGCGACTCGCTTGCAATGAGCGCGACAGCGCGAAACGCTCTGAATGAAACTCGAAAATTGCAGTTAAACGTGTCCGATTCCTGTCGCCAAAGGTGACAAATATAATAGCGTAGGGTGTCGCTCGTAAACTCGCTTTACCCTACGCTATTATATTTGTCGCTTTCAGCGACCAAAAAAGAGCAGCAATTTTCGAATTAGAATATGGTTAAAATTGCGGATGGAATAAGAACCTTTAGGTGCCCCAGTTGTGATGAATACATCAACGACTCGATGGATTCCTGTAAATTTTGCAACACGGCTTTGGACAACGCAAATCTTTCTAGCCTTGTTGAAAAACAAGATAATCTCAATTCCGCCTTCAACGCGGCTAATAATCTCCAGATAATGGCTATCACTGCCATTATTCCCATGGTGCTGACTCTTTTGCCGTTTATTGGAATATTTGCTTTGTTTGGGTACTTGGCGCTGATCGTTATTTTGCCGGTCAAGCTCATCTTATGGAAGACTAAGTTTTCAAACATCGTTACAGACGACAAAGACTATAAGACCGCGAAATCGTTTTGGCGCAATGCACTTATCATTTGGGCCGTATTATTAATGATTCTGATTGTTAACTTGGCTTTTCGCATGATTTAGAAAGCTTCAACATCAAATATGATCGACCTTAGAAGCGACACAGTTACAAAACCCACACCGGCGATGCGAAAGGCAATGGCCGAGGCGGAAGTCGGCGACGACGTCTATGCGGAAGACCCAACCGTTATAAAACTTCAGGAAAAAGTAGCCGCGATGTTTGGCAAGGAAGCGTCGATCTTTATGCCTACGGGGTCGATGGGAAATCAGGTAGCCGTGAAACTCCATACAAAACCCGGCGATGAAGTGATCATCGAAGAGCGCGGCCATATATTCAATTATGAGATGGGGACGCCTTCGGTTGTTTCGGGAGTTTTGATTCGCCCGGTTAAGAGCAAAAATCCAAACGGAATTCTCGATTGGACGGATATCGAGCCCGCGCTCCACGTCGATCAGCCATACTATGCATGTCCGACGGGTTTGATCTGCCTCGAAAATTCCCACAACCTCGCCGGCGGAACCGTGATGACCGGTGAGCAGTGCACAGCGATCAGCAATAATGCTCACAAGCTCGGACTTCCCGTTCATCTCGACGGCGCGAGAATATTCAATGCCGCTGCAACAACCGGTGAAAGCGTTGCCGAGCTTTCCAAAGAGTGCGACTCGGTACAGTTTTGTTTATCAAAAGGGTTGGGCGCTCCCATTGGTTCGATGCTTTTGGGAACAAGAGATTTTATCGATGAAGGGGTGGTCTGGCGCAAACGATTTGGCGGCGGAATGCGGCAGGTCGGAGTTTTGGCGGCGGCGGGATTAGTTGCTTTAGAAGAATCTCCGCCAAAGATAGAGCAGGACCACCGGAATGCCCGGGCGCTGGCCGAGGGCGTCGCAGATCTTGCCGGTGTAAAGATCGACCTCGAATCGGTGCAAACAAACATTGTGATCTTTGATGTCTCGAAAGCCGCACTTTCTTCAAACGAGATTTGCGGCAAACTAGAAGCAGAGGACATCCTGGCGATTCCGTTTGGGACCCAGATCCGGATGGTAACTCACTACGATGTTTCGCATGCGGAGATTGAAACGACACTGATGAAACTGAACGAGATACTTAAGTAAGATGGAGACAACAGAGGTTAAATTCAGCCCGGTAAAATTGTCTCTGCTCATGCTACTTACGCTGGTTTTTGTCATCGGCGGAATCTTAATCATCTCGGTTGCTGATGATTTGCGGGGCGAGGTTATTGGTTGGAGCTCTATTTTGTTTTTCGGATTCGGCTCTCTTGTATTTGGATTCTTTTAAATTTATGGACGTCGAATCGATCAGAGAATTTTGCCTCTCGCTCCCCGGTGCGACCGAAGATGTAAAGTGGGAAAAGAACCTGACTTTCCTGATCGGCGAGAAAATGTTTGCCGTTGTCGGGCTCAAACCTGGCAAAACGGTAATGTCGTTTAAGTGCACACCCGCGAGTTTTGCTGAATTGGTCGAGCGCAAAGACATCATTCCGGCGCCGTATCTCGCCCGACATTATTGGGTGGGATTAGAAAACACTAATGCCCTCGGGGAAAAAGACTTGAAACGATATTTAGAAATATCCTACCAATTGGTCTTAGAGAAGCTCCCAAAAAAAGTCAAAGACAAAATTTCCTGAAACGATCGATTAATTTAGCGAATAAATTGCCTCTAGCTTCAGCCGGAGGTTATTGCTGGAGAAGAGCTTAGGCCTTAGCCGAAAATCAAAAAAGCGGAATTCCTTATTGCTTTAGCCAAAGCAAAATTTCCAAAGATTTGGCTGAAGTGTACAAATGCACGATTAATTAACAAATAAATTGCCTTCAGCTTCAGCTGGAGGTTAATGATCGATAAGGTTTAGGCTTTAGCCGAAAACCCGAAAAGGGAAATCCCGATTGCTTTAGCCTAAGCAAATCCGCAAGAATTTGGCTGTGGTAATACAAAAATGATTCACCCAATTTGGCTAAAGCCGTCGGTGAGTTAAAGCTCTACCTCCAGCTAAAGCTGGAGGCAATTGAAAAAAGATCTCTTTTTTAGATAAGCAACGAAAAATTTTCTTAAGTTTAACGCCTTCGACAATCCATCCCTACAACCCCGGCGCGGTCACATATCCATTCGGACGCGACGCCCCTTCGATCAATCCCATTTGATTCTCTTCCCAAGCTTTATCTCTATACAAAAGAAGGTCTAAAAAGGCTTTCGGCGAATCGGAGAAAGAGTTTCCTGCCCATTGAATTTGCGAAAACAGAGAACTTGTTAGAAACTTCTAACGTTATTTTCCAACATAGAAATTATTAGAATTATTAAACAATGATTATCGCTATTGACGGCCCTTCGGGTGCCGGAAAATCCACCCTCGGCAAGATGCTTGCCAAGGAATTAAATTTGCTTTATCTCGATACGGGCGCCATGTACCGCTCCGTCGCACTTGCGGTTTTGCTCGAGGAAGTCAGCGCCCGCGATCATGAAGAGATCGCCGAGATCGCAGTTGATTCCGAGATCAAACTCGACGGTAAACCCGATAAATTGAGGGTAAGACTAAATGGCGAAAATGTTACCGACGACATAAGGACAAACGAAGTAAGCCAGATCGCCTCGATCGTTTCGACGATCCCGGCAGTTCGCAAAGAACTAGTCCGGCGCCAAAGAGAGCTTGGCAAGGCGTCAAAAACAGGAGCGGTGCTCGATGGAAGAGACATCGGCACGGTAGTTTTTCCAAAAGCCGATGTGAAATTCTATTTGACCGCGACAGCTGAGGCGCGCGCGAAACGCCGGCACGAAGAAGACAAAGCAAAAGGCATAAAAACAAAACTCGAAAAGACGCTTGGCGAAATAATCCGGCGCGACGAACGCGATGCCAATCGCAAACATTCTCCACTCCAAAAAGCCGATGACGCGATAGAAATCGACACCAGCGAAATGAATTTAGAGCAGGTTTTCGAAAGGATGCTAGCAGAAATAGAAAAGAAAACACCCTAAAGCGACATCCTCACCCCCAAAACATTTCACCGCTTACTGCTAACTGCTAACTGCTTACAGATAAATGTTAAATGGAAAATGTTAAATGGTTTCTGCTTACTGCTAACTGCTCACTGTTAAATGGTAAATGATAAATGAATTTGTTATCATTTCCGTTGCCCTTATGCGCCCGTAGCTCAGCTGGATAGAGCACCGGTCTTCTAAACCGGGGGTCGCACGTTCGAGTCGTGCCGGGCGCATTTTTTTGGATTTTTGATTGTCGATTTAGGATCGCAGATTGTATAATTCGCATTGCGATTTTGATTTTGAATCTTGAATTTGAATTTTGAGTCTCGAATCTTGATTCTTGATTCTTGAATCTTGAATTTGAAATCTTAAATCGATTTATGGCGGCTATAGTTCAGTTGGTTAGAACGCCTGATTGTGGTTCAGGAGGTCGAGGATTCGAGTTCCTCTAGCCGCCCCATTTTTTTTCGTGAGCTGTGAGCGGTTAGCCGTGAGCAGCTTTTTGTTTTGGGGGCCGCCTTACTCTCGAAGCATCAGAGCTTAGGACTAAAACAAACTTTACCAAAAATCAAATGCCTTCTTTATGGTGGTTATTGCACAGCGAGCAAATTGTCGGATGACGAGAAGAAGAAAATGGGTGACGGAGTCTTAAGTGTTATGACCGCAGACGCGAAACGCGGGGGATATCGGGTAAACTTTTTTAACGAAAGAGATGGAATTCAAAAGTTTGCCCGAACGTTTGCTAACAAAGTTCTTAAAAACTAGAAAATAAAGGATTCCTTCTAACGGCGGGAATCCTTATTTATTTACTGATTAATTAGATACCTACTGATCTTTTCCATCACACCCTGAACGATCCAAACAAGTCCTTTATTTTACAATTTCACTCCAACGGTTGATGTGAGCAGTTTTTTTGTCCCGAAACAATAACTGCGCGGCTTCGTAGGGTATAATACCGATCAATTGCGAGGCTAAAAATGTTTTGTCCCAAATGCGGAAAAGGAAATTCGTCCGAGATTAAATACTGCGCTTCCTGCGGAACCAATCTTGAGGCAATATCGCGCGCGCTGACCGGCCGGGAGGAGGATTTTTTCACCAAGATCGATGGCGGGATCGATCAGCTTTTCGCGCGCTACACCGAGCATGTTTTTGGCGATAGCTGTAAGGCTTCGAATGAAAACACGGTTGTCAGATCGTGGCGGCTCTTGGGC
>JABDJV010000029.1 GCA_013003295.1 Pyrinomonadaceae bacterium
GGGCCTCCGACGTGAACCGCCTTCACCGGCTCCTTGAATCCGCCTCCGAGTTCATATACAAGATCCTTAAATGATGAACCCATTTCCACTTCATACATTCCCGGATTATTAAAGAATGAATCTAAACAGACCAGCTTTGTTCCGGTGGATTTTTCGGTTCCCAGATTTGAATAAGATTTACCGCCGTTTTTTAGTATCCACGGGACAGCCGCCAATGTTTCCACGTTATTTACAATCGTTGGCTTGTTAAACAAGCCCTTTTGGGCCGGAAATGGCGGCCTGACGCGAACTTCCGGCCGTTGCCCCTCCAGTGAGGAGAGTAAAGCGGTTTCCTCTCCGCAAATATAAGCGCCGGCTCCTTCAATGATCTTGAAATGATAGCTAAATCCCGAATCCGCGATGTTTTCGCCATGCAATCCGATCGCTTCAAGCTGTGCGACCGCTTCTGACATGGCTTTTACGGATTCCGGGTACTCGGCCCTAATGTAAACGGCACCGTGATCGGCCCCGACCACATATCCGGCCGCCATCATCCCGAAAAGTACGAGCATCGGTTGAACTTCCAGCAAATACCTGTCGGAATACGCGCCCGGATCACCCTCGTCAGCATTGCAAACTATAAATTTTTGGTCCGAGCGCTCATTTCTGCAGGCGTTCAGCTTAAATCCCATAGGGAATCCGGCGCCGCCACGTCCCCTGATATTTGAGTCTTTTATTTGATCGAGTGTCCAGTCGGGGCCGTGTTCAAGGACTTTCTTAAAAAGCTGTTTGTATTGCCGGGCGGTCATTGGTGCACTGGTCAAAACCGGCTCGCAACTCGCGTGAACTCTGTACTCGTCACTTAAATCGCCATTTGATTTGGCGATTATGGCGTCCAGTTGATCCAGGGCATCGCCAGAATAATTTTTTTCGTTATAATTGAACGCGCTGTTTTCGTGACATCTTCCAAGACAGCACATATGACCTATCTCTTCTGGTTTCAGATGTTTAGCAAGCTTTTCTTTGACCGCTTCCTGGGTTCCCGCAACCAGGCAGGCACTTCCATTGCAAACGTGCGCTTTTACGCCCTCATGTTCTTTCTTCATGAAATCGTAAAAGGAGGCGGTGCCGTAGGTGACCGCGTCACCCATCAAATACTCTTCAGCTAACGCCTTTAGCTCTTTATTTTCGGGCGTTCCGGTGAGTTTTGCCTTTTCAACCATCCTCTCAAAGAGGTTGTTTTCGAGGCCCTTTCTGCCCGATAATGCACTAAGATTCTCCGACATTGTTTTACAATTTGATCACTATCGGATCAAGCGTGAACTTCTTTTGGATTTGGAAACATATCGACCTCATCGGCTCTCGGCGTCAGACACTTGAAGTCTTTCTCTATCAATATCTTAAGCGATAACTCTTCATTTATTACTTGAACCCCGGCAATTCCGACCTGATCAGTATCAAGCCATGGTCTGGCGAGGTATCCTGGAACGTTGATAAAAACCTCTCCGTTTTTAATACCCGAAGATATTTCGTCAGCGCTTTCTTCTATCCGAATCTTATAGGATAGGGCTTGCGCGGGACTAAAACGAATTTTCTCTGAGACTGATCCGGTTTCCCGCAACTGAGCTACCTCACCCACCTGAAGTCTCAAACGAATCGAGTTTTCTCTTAATCTTAGCTTCATATTCTATTCAATACCGTTTTTCGGCTCGATTCTCTCTTTACCCGTATAAATGTTAAATCTGTGATCACGAACAAAGCCCAGTAGGGTGATTCCAAATTCCTCGGCCGCCTGAACGGCGAGACTTGACGGCGCCGAAACCGCCGCAACTATTGGTATTTGCGCCATAACGGCTTTTTGCACAAGCTCAAAACTTGCCCGACCACTTAAGAAAAGGATCTTATCATCAAGCGGCAAATTACCTTTCAAAAACTGCTCACCGATCAACTTATCCAGAGCATTGTGTCTTCCTACGTCTTCCTGAAGAAAAAGAAGCCGTCCTTCTGTATCGAACAAGGCGGCAGCGTGTAGTCCGCCCGTTTCGTCAAAAACCGTTTGCGCTGTTCTCAGTTTTTCCGGCAGTTTATCAATAACCTCTGCTGAAACGGTGGGTACATCGGTAGATTTAATAGGTTTTGCACCCGTCGCCAAAGCTTCCAGCGAACTTTTTCCGCACACGCCGCAGCTGGAAGTGGTGTAAAAGTTTCGTTCCAGTTTCTTTAAGTTTAGAGTTAACCCCGATTTGAGGTCGATTCGGACCGTGTTTTGATTATTTGGAAACTTGCCGCAGTGTTTTATACCCGATACTTGTTCCTTCGTTTGGAGGATACCCTCGGTAAACAAAAAGCCGGTGGCGAGCTCAAAGTCATTCTCGGGAGTGCGCATCGTGATCGAGATCGCTTTGTGGACCGGTTTGCCATTCTCTTCGTATCCAAGGCGGATTTCCAGTGGTTCTTCTACTGCCAGGAAGTCACTTCTTGAAATGTTTGCTTCCTTTCCTGAAAAACTTTCGATCTGTGTCTCGAGTTTTTTGGCGCGAATCACCACCGAAGCTTTTGACATATACGACAATTATAGCAAAAGCCTACGTTTTATGTTCAGAATAAATCTCAGTTAATCGAAAGACGTTCTTACAACTGCTTTACCGACGTGGTTAGTCCGGAAACAGAACGGAACCAAATCAACCCTTTGCGTGCTTTGCGCCTTTGCGGGAAACATCTTGGTTTTATCCTCCGACGCGAAATCGGAAGAAATATCCCGCAATGGCGCAAAGGAAATTTCTGAGGGTCATTTGATAAATTGGCCGCGGTATATTAATCGCTTTCAACGATTTCCCACGCATTCTCCGTCTTAAGAAGTTTGCTCATCAGCGACGCATGGATCGCGTGTCCGCTTTTTTGCGCGGTGATCTTGCCCAGGACGGGCATCCCAAGTAGCGCGAAATCCCCAATAATATCGAGGATCTTATGCCGTACGAATTCATCTTTAAATCTCAAAGGCCCCGTATTCAGCATTCCGTCCTGGGTCAGGACGATGGCGTTTTCCAGCGATCCGCCCTGCGCAAGATTTGCCTTTCTGAGCATTTCGATCTCTTGTGTAAAACCAAAAGTCCGTGCAGAGGCGATCTCCCGGCCAAAAGACCCATTGTCGAGTGTGAAGCTAAACGTCTGCTTGTTTATGAACGGATGGTCAAATTCGATCAGGCATTCGATCTCAAACTTATCTGACGGCTCGACCGACATTTTTCGGTCATTTTGCTTAAACTCGACCCTTTCTTTTACACGAAAGAACTTGCGCGCCGTTGATTGCTCGACTACGCCGGCTTTCTCGATCAAATCAATAAAATCTTCTGATGAGCCATCCATAATTGGAATCTCAATGTTATCGAGTTCGATAAAACAATTGTCGATACCAACCCCGCGGAGCGCGGAAAGCAGATGTTCACAAGTTGAAAGAACAACACCTTTTCGAAGAAGAGTTGTCGCATAGCTGCAGTGGGAAATATATTCGGCGCTTGCCGGGATCTCAAAATCATCAAGATCGGTGCGTATAAAAATATACCCGGTATTTGGCGGCGCCGGCCTGAGTTTGATCTTTACATCCACGCCTGTGTGTAAGCCAATTCCTTCGGCTTCGACAGTTTTTGAAATGGTCTTTTGCATTTGCATTCATTTAAATAGCAAAGCAATGGTCGTGCCGCTTACCTTAGCGCCGAAAATGCTTTATATTATTACTTCAAAAAAAAAATCTGTTGCTGCTTTGCGACACACGGGTTCATATTGTGTTGCAGGAAACAAACATTATTTAATATCAGGACCTTAATTATAACGATTTATGGCTATTGAAACTGCAGGGAAGAAGCCCACGAAGACTCAGGGTTTAAAGATTGAGAATGAAGCGACGATCGATCTCCCAAAGAAAGCTGATGAACAAATTCAGAGTATTATCGCTTACCTTCCGATCGAGCACCGAATGGGCTTGGAAAAGCTAAAGCTTGTCGATTTCATTTCAAACCCACAGCTTAAGAAAATGGATGTTCCGGTTCAAGGAGATCTTCCGGGTCTCTATCACCCAAAAATGCAGAACAGATCTGCGTGGATGGAGGTTTCGGTCGGCGCATTGCTTCAGCCGACAGAAGGCTTTTTGAAGCGCTGGATGGCGAAGACTTCGTTTAAAAGTAATCTCGCCGGGTTGATATTTTCGCTCGTCGGACAGCATTATTACATGACGCTCAGGCATTCGGTTAAGAAAGGAAACCTCGAGCCGCAGATCAAACAGTATGCTCAAAAGAATCTTCGCCAGTGGAGCGAAAAGCAATCGGAAAACAGTATCAGAGGTAAGATATTCAAACCTCTCAGGCCGATGATGGAGCGTTGGGCGAAGTGGCTGAATAAGAAGGCGGCGCAGAATAAGTAGAAGCGGCTATGCGCTATTAGCGAATCGCGATTCGCCGGTCCGAGATAAAACGTTGCGAATTAGGGCTAAAATGTTAGATCAAATGGGCGTATACCGAATTGCGTATTGCGAAACGCGTTAAGAAAATGGTGGAAACAAAAAGAGAGACGGTTCTGCAGCAGGCGATCGATCACTATCATTTATTGATGGAAGATGAGAATTTGACTCGATCATCGCTAAAGGCTTTGGATGATGGGTTAAAACGGGCGCGTTTAATATTCGGCGGACGGCGTTTGTCTCCTTATTTAAGACCGGATTTTGTGCTCGAATCAGATTGGAAGCGGGTTTCGGCGATCTGCGAAACTATATTCAGTACGCTCCAGAAGGTCAAGGATGCGGCCGTCGATTCCGATGAGCTTCTGGACGAACTTGGTGTTACCGAAATTGAGCGCGAACTGGTTTTGATCGATCCTAAATACGTTCAGGCGTGTCCGACCGCCCGGCTCGATTCGTTTCTGGCGGATGATTCGTATGCTTATGTTGAACTAAATGGCGAGAGCCCTGCGGGAATCGCGTTTTCCGATTCGGCACGTGAAATATTTCTGAGTCTCCCGCTTATGCAGAAATTTCAGAAAACGTACGAAGTCTACGGTTTTGAAGGGCGCCCGAGGCTTCTTGAAACACTGCTTGAATGCTACAAAGAGTTTTCGGACGGCAACCCGAAAGAAGATCCGACGATTGCGATTGTTGATCTCAAAGATCTTCCGACGGTCGAGGAATTTGAACTTTGCAAGGAACATTTTGAATTAAACGGCTATAGATCGATCATTTGCTCACCTGATGAACTGCGATTTTCGGACGGGCGTTTGAAAAGGGGCGAAGACGAGATCGACATTGTCTACCGACGGCTGCTGGTTCGGGAATATCTACCGATCATTGACGAATTTCCGGCGCTGATCGATGCGTACCGCGCAGGTGCGGTTTGCGTGGCCAACAGTTATCGCGGGCTAATACTGCACAAAAAAGCGATGTTTGCGGTTTTAACAAACGAAAGATTCGCAGATTTGTTTAGCGACGATGAATTGGCTGCGATCAAAGCACATGTCCCCTGGACCAGGAATTTCCGTGACGAAAAGACGTTTTATTACGATGAAGAGATCGATCTGATC
>JABDJV010000071.1 GCA_013003295.1 Pyrinomonadaceae bacterium
GATCGAACTTGAGGGAGGCCGCGAAAACATGACTATGGCGGAGATCTATAAGATCGCCGGTTTTAATAAGGTTGAAAAGATCAATATTGGTTTCGTCACCAAGTTCTTGTTTTGGCTGCGCGAACTGATTGGCCGCGCGATGGGGTGGGATGACGATAAGGAACTGCTTGAATCAAATTCCTATATTTCGCGGCTGAGCGACGATCAGAAGGCTGATTCACTATTGGAATCCGGTCAGATGAGCGACGACACACGGATTCTTTATTGCTATAAAGACGAATTGCTAGGCGAGATCATAAATAAGACCGTGCATTGTTTTTGGCTTATGGCATCGGAAAAAACGAAGGCTGGGTACAACTTGATCTCAGCCGTCTATGTAAAGAGGCTGAATTGGCGGACACCGATATATATGGCGCTGGTTACACCAATGCTGAAATGGATAATCTACCCGTCGATCCTTAAGGATGTTAAGCGGCGCTGGGCGAGAGAATTTCCAGACAATACGGCTGATCTGCAAGACGAACTCGCGCGGAGATAGAGAAAAGGATATTTGAAAAATGCTTGTCTGGATAGCAATTGCAATAGCGGGAGTCGCACTAACCTTGATGGCGAGCCGAAAAGCCGTCCATTATGCGTCAGATTTGGCTGCCGGTCTATCAATCCCGCCATTTTTAATTGGAATTACTCTTGTATCGATCGGTACTGATATTCCTGAGATCGCCAACTCAATAATTGCCTCCGCAGCCGGGCATGGAGACTTGAATGTGGGTGATTCGATCGGCTCTGTAATGACACAGATCACACTTGTTTTTGGGCTTTTACCATTTTTTGCCGGAACTTTTTCTATACACCGTCGCCGAACTTTAATGATCGGGTCTTTTATCATTATCTCCTTGGGATTGGGGGCGATATTGGTTGCCGACGGGTATTTGTCCCGACTGGATGCAGCCATCTTAATTATTGCATGGGCTGGTTTTACAGCTTTGTCCTGGCACTTTGCGCCGCAACTTTCCGAACCTGTTTTACCAGTGCCTTCGAATCGAAATGCTTTAAACGCTTTTTTGGTTTTGTCTTTTTTATCATTGGTCGGCGTGGGGGCCGGGGCGTTTATAAAAGCACTGATCGAATTATCCTCCGCCTTTGGTGTGCACGAGTATATGATCAGCTTTTTTGGGGCTTCGCTGGGCACTTCCCTACCGGAGCTATTCGTCGACATTACGGCTTTGAAAAGGGGAAAGCGTGATCTTGCGGTGGGCGGAATCATCGGTGCCTGCCTGGTCGATTCGACATTGTCGATCGGCGCAGGGCCTTTCATAACGCCTGTTGCTGTAACGGCGTCGCTTTCGATCAAGGGTGCGATCATCGCGATCGTTTTTACGGCGATGGCTATCCTGGCAGTTAGTTTGTGGAAAAAACACAATCGGTGGACCGGAGCATTTATGCTTTTACTTTACGCAATGGGTTATGTGATTTTTATTGCACGTTAAGCGTTATCGAGGTTGATATGAATGAGATCAAAGAAATGACGTATCGGGAAGCAGTTCGCGAAAGTCTGCGCGACGCTCTGTTGGCTGATGAAAGAGTATTTCTGATGGGCGAAGACGTCGGACGCTACGGAGGAAGTTACGCCTGCAGCCATGGATTTGTTGAGGAATTTGGCGAAGAGCGGATCCGGGATACTCCTCTTTCCGAATCGGGATTTGTCGGAGCGGGAATCGGTGCGGCGCTTGCGGGAATGCGTCCGATCGTTGAGGTAATGACAGTTAATTTCAGCCTTCTTGCACTCGACCAGATCGTAAACAGCGCGGCAACATTAAGGCATATGTCCGGCGGACAATTTAGCGTACCGTTGGTAGTCAGGATGGCGACCGGCGGCGGCCGTCAGCTCGCCGCCCAGCACTCACACAGTCTTGAAAATTGGTATGCACATATTCCGGGAATAAAGGTATTTACGCCGGCAACCGCGAACGATGCGCGTTGGATGCTTGGCAAAGCGCTCGAAGATCCGGATCCGGTGTTTATCTTTGAACACGCGATGCTCTATCCGGAAAAGGGTGAAATAAACGAAAACAAAGGAGATTTTGAGACCAAACGCGCCGAGGTGGTCAGAAAAGGAAAAGATATTTCGCTGATCACATTTGGCGGATCACTTCACAAGACTCTGGAAGCGGCAGAAAGCCTGAGTGCGGATGGTATCGAAGCAGAAGTGATAGATTTACGAGTTCTGCGCCCGCTCGATACAAAAACGATCATCGATTCGGTCGCCAAAACCCATCGCGCAGTAATAATTGACGAAGGTTGGAGAACGGGGAGTTTTGCAGGGGAGATCTCAGCCCAGATCATGGAGAGCGCTTTTGATGAGCTCGATTACCCGGTTGGCCGTGTATGCAGCGAGGAAGTTCCGATGCCGTATGCGGGTCATCTGGAAGAATTGGCGCTACCCCAAACGGACGAGATCATTACCGCAGCGAAGGAGATGTTTTAGCATGGCCGAATTTATTATGCCGTCGCTTGGCGCGGACATGACCTCCGGAACACTGATCGAATGGCAGAAAAGTGTCGGTGATCTAGTCGCGCGCGGGGAGATAATAGCCGAAGTAGACACCGACAAAGGAGTTATCGAAGTCGAGGTTTTTACTGACGGGGTGATTGAAAAATTACTGATCGAAGAGGGCGACGAAGTTCCCGTCGGTACTGTTTTGGCAATTATTCGTGAGGATGGTAGCGAGCCAAATCAACCCGCGGAAGAAACCGTTTCCGAGACCGCCGAATCAAAGTCCGATATCAGGCAATCGGCAAAGGATGGACAACGCGTCCATGCCTCACCGGTCGCGCGAAAACTTGCAAATAAGTTAGGCGTTGATCTCACAGATGTAAATGGAAGCGGACCAAACGGACGGATTCAGCGCGAGGATGTCGAACGTACCGCGGAAAAACCACAAACCAAGTCCGAAAGGCCGTTGGCCCAAAAAACCGCCACAAAAGATAAGAACAAACGGATGCGTCGGGCGATCGCCTCGGCGATGGCGCGCTCGAAACGTGAAATTCCCCACTATTACCTCGAAACTACGATTGACCTGGGCAAGGCGCTTACCTGGTTGGAAAAGGAAAATACCGGAAGGTCGATCAAAAACCGAATTCTATACAATGTCTTGCTGCTCAAGGCAGTCGCTATCGCCCTAAAAGACTTTCCCGAGCTAAACGCGACCTGGGAAAACGAAAAATTAAACATAAAACAAAAAATAAATATCGGAATCGCTATTTCGCTCCGGCAAGGCGGTTTGATCTCCCCGGCCATTCTTGAGGCCGATCGTCAGCCGTTGCCCGACCTGATGAGAGGTCTACGCGAACTTGTAAAGAGAACCCGCTCCGGATCCTTAAAAAGTTCGGAACTTGCAGACTCCACGATCACGGTCACAAATCTTGGCGAGCAGGGGGTAGAAACGGTTTTTGGGGTGATTTATCCGCCGCAGGTAGCATTGATCGGATTTGGAAAAGTTTACGAGGGCGTTACGGTAAGAAATGGCAAGATGGCGCTGAGTTTTAAGATAAATGCTACCCTTGCCGCCGATCATCGAGCGACTGACGGCCATCGGGGCGGCTTATTCCTGGCAGCGATAGACAGACTTCTGCAGGAGCCTGAAAAATTATGACCGATAAGGAATTGAAAAACAGGGTTTTGAGTATTCTGGGTGAGATCGCGCCCGAAGCGGATCTGGACAGCCTCCGATCCGATCTTGATTTTCGAGAGCAGATAGATATCGATTCGATGGACTATCTGAATTTTGTCATTGCATTGGATGAGGAATTTCAGGCTGACATCCCTGAGACTGAATATACGAGATTTACGAGTCTGGATTCCTGTATTGACCAACTGAAAAGACTTCTCGCGAAGTCCGAATAAACCTTCATTCAACACCTTCGAATGACCTATCTTTTGATCACAGATTCAACTCCTCACGCGTGAGCAGATAATTGATTATCCGGTCTCGCGAAATTATCCCCTCAAGCAGACCATTTGAGACGACCGGCAGCTGATTGACATTTTCGCGTCCGATGATTCCCAATGCTTCGATGACGGGAATGCAAGGCTCTACGACCTGTATATTCTCAAGCGGTATCATCGCATCGGAAACTACTGTGAGCTTCCAAAGCCTCCGCTCTATATTCTTTACTTCATGAGCCGTGATAAGTCCGACGGGAGAGCCATTTTCAACAACGACAAAGCATCTCTGGCCCGTTTTCAGCAATTTATCCTCAACCAGGGTTTCCAGGTTGATTCGTCCCTCAACGACCGGACATTCCCGATTCATTAGATCGCTAACCTGCACGCCGGCGAGGCGTTCCTTTAGCGATTCTTGTGCATAGCTGGTTTTTGCAGCGCTTAACAAAAACCAACCGATAAAGGCGATCCATAGTCCGCTAAATCCGGCACCTCTGAAAAACAGCATTAGGCCAAAAACGATAAATACGAATGCTACAAACTGACTTATTAGGGACGCGACTTTTGTTGCACGACCGGCATTGCCCGTCAGTCGCCAAATGATCGATCGCAGTACCCGTCCGCCATCCATTGGAAATCCGGGAATCATATTAAATACGGCAAGCGCGACATTTATATATCCGAGCCAAACAAGCATCGCTAATAACGGATTTTCAGGTTCTGAAAATGGCAGCCAGCCAAAAGCCCAGGCCGATCCAAGACAAACCATTCCAATTGAAAGACTTGCGATCGGTCCGACGATTCCGAGCCAAAACTCAGTTTTTGCATCCGGGGGTTCTTTTTCGATTTGAGCAAGCCCGCCGAGAGCAAAAAGAGTTATTGAACTCACTGGGAGATCGTTCGAACGCGCAACCATCGCATGTGAGAGTTCATGGAGGACAAGTGTTATGAAAAACAGAAGTGACGCCGTGACCGACATTAGCCAAACCGTATTCCTGCTCCAGTCAGGATTTGCATTGCCAAAATATTGCACCAGCGACAATGAGATCAGAACTGCAATTATCAGCCAACTGTAGTGCAGCCCAATTTCAATTCCGAGTATTTTTCCAAGTCTAATTTGCGGTTTGATAGTCCTTTCTCCTTTTAGAGCGAAACAGAAGTTTAATAATTTCAACAAAAACTATTGGCAAAACCGAGCAGAAAATAACCACCAGCCAATCAGTTCTTGTCGGCTCGGTGAGGTCAAGAACCCTTGCAAGGGGCGCCAGATAAATTGCAAGAAGTTGCAGCCCAATAACAATCGCGGCGGCCAGAAAAATATATGGATTGGAAAAAAACCTGCTGAAAGCCGAGCGGGTGCGCGAGCGGCAATTAAACAAATGGCCCAGTTGGACACCGATCAGCGCAAGCAATGCAACGGTCCGGGCATGTGCCCCCTCACCATATTCGCTTAGCGCCCATACGTATGCGGCAAGGGCGATCGCTGCCAGCAACGCACCCTGCCACAAAATCAAAAACATGAATGGGTTTGAAAGCATAGTCTCGCTCGGTGGGCGTGGATTTCGGTTCATCGTTCCCGGCGAAGGCGGTTCGACGGCAAGAGCAAGCGCCGGAAATACGTCAGTTACAAGATTTATCCAGAGTATCTGCAGAGGCAAAAGCGGAAGAGGCAACCCCGTCAGAATTGCCGAAAAGATCATTAAAACTTCACCCAGGTTGTGCGAGAACATAAGATGCACAAATTTTAGAATATTGGAGTAGATCGTCCGGCCGCCTTCGATGGCTTTAACGATGGTAGAAAAGTTATCGTCGGTGAGAATGATATCGGACGCTTCTTTGGCTACCTCGGTTCCACGGCCTCCCATTGCAATTCCAATATCGGCATGACGCAGAGCCGGTGCATCATTTACGCCATCGCCGGTTACTGCGACGATTTCACCTGTTTCCTGAAGCGCTTTGACAATATGGAGCTTGTCTTTTGGAGTGACGCGCGCGAAAACATCTGTCCGGCGCGCCATCTCGGCAATTTCCTTTTCGTCCAGATCGATCAAGTCCTTTGAGTGCGAAGCAATAGTCTCCGTTCCGCCTCCAATTCGAAGGTCAGCGGCAATGGCCCGGGCGGTGTTCAATTGATCGCCCGTAAGCATCACGATTCGAATTCCCGCGTTTTGCGCATTCATCACTGCCTCGGCAGCGCCCATACGAGGCGGATCGCTCATTCCGACAAATCCCAGGAATGTAAATTCGTTTTGAATCTGATCCTCCATGCCGGAAGTGCTTTTAATCGATTTATCTGCAAAACCCAATACTCTTAGGGCCCGGCCGGCCATTTTCCGGTTGATTTGAGAAAACCGTTCCCTGTCCGGAATATCTAAAGGGACCGCATCCCCGTTTTTATCAAGAAACGATCGACAAGAATTCAGCACGACTGCGGGAGCACCTTTTAAAACCGCAAATCTTTTGTCATACGAATCCTCAATCACTGCGGTCATACGCTTTAGGGATGCATCAAACGGCTGTTCGAATAGAATTTCATACTGTGACCGTTCGGACTGCGGATCTATCCCAAATTTTCCCGCGGCGATCAAGAGTGCCGTTTCGGTCGGGTCGCCGATAGCATTCTCGTCTTTGTCTAAACCGTCATTTTGATCAAAAGCGGCCTCATTACAGAGTGTCGCAACCCGCATGATCCTTTGTAGATTTTCATTTGCTGAATGATCCGACGCGAGTTTTGCTGGATCAGAAGAATCAAGGGTCACGCTGCTTCCTTCTGACAATTGAAATTCTCGAACCGTCATCCGGTTTTCTGTTAACGTCCCGGTTTTATCCGTACAGATGACAGTAGAACTGCCAAGTGTTTCAACTGCCGCCAGGCGCCTTACGATCGCGTTTCGTCGCGCCATACGAAGAACACCAAGCGCCAGGATCAGCGTTGTAACAGCAGGAAGACCTTCCGGCACTGCCGCGACCGCCAAACTGATCGCGACTTCAAGCATCAGCCAAACATTGTCACCCCGGAGAATCCCGGCAATAAATACGATCAACGCTACGATCAGAACTACGTAGACAAGCCTTTGCCCTAAATCTCTAAGTCGGGTTTGGAGTGGCGTCCACCCCGCGTCGACATCGGCGACCAACTCCCCGATCCGCCCAAGTTCCGTTTTGCGCCCGGTCGCATTAACGACAGCCAAGGCCTTTCCGCCAACAATGGTCGTACCCAAATAGAGCATGCATATCCGCTCGGCAAGCGGTGTTGAGATTTCGACCGCTTCCGGGGATTTAGTAACCGGTACACTCTCGCCCGTTAAGGTTGATTCATCCGACCGCAAATTAGCCGATTCCAGGATTCTGACATCTGCGGGAACGCGATCGCCCGCTGACAGGATCAATATGTCTCCTATAGCCAGTTGTTCGGCATCAACGATATGTTCATCCCCACCTCGCCTCACACGCGCGGTCGTTCTCGCAGCCATCCGAAGTGCTTCCAATGCCTGTCCGGCCCGCCATTCGATCAGAAACCCGATCGTTGCGTTGAGAACTAAAACCACCAGGATCGCCCAAGCTTCCAGTTCGTTTCCGGTCAGCCAGGCAATAATTGCTGCAAAAATAAGCAGCCAAACAATGATGCTGGAGAACTGTTCCCACAACATTATCCAGATACTGCGCAGACTCTTTTGTTCGATCTTGTTTTCGCCAAATCGGGAAATTCTCGTTCTTGCTTCTTCCTCTGATAATCCTTCTGAAACCTTAACACCAATCTTGTCAAGCACTTCGTGAATGGAAGAAGCGTGCGGAAAAAACTCAGGTTCGGTTTGGATAGATTCCCCCGAAACCGACTTGTCCGATGATTTAATCATTTTATCGTTCGAACTGAGCAGTTAGACTTTAATCGCGGACAACTTCGACCGAGCATTTTGCGTGCGTGGCAACCCTGGACGAGACACTGCCGAGTAAAAACCTCCTGACCTGCCCGATGCCTCGGGCGCCCACAAATATGGAATTCGCGTTCCACTCTTTTGCTTCTTGCAGGATACTATTTGCGGCATCGCCCCAAACGATCTTATTTGAGACCTGCAAATCGGCTGATCGCAGAATTTTTGCCGGTTTGTGGATGACCTCTTCTATCCATTTCTTTGAGTCTTCGTTTTCAATCGGTTTCTCGCTTTCATGATCCCAGCTCATGTAACCGATTTCGGGCCGGTTAAAAGGATCGTCCGCTGCGACCAGTCGAATTTCCGTATTTTCGCTCCACTTGCGGTCAGCAACTTTTCGAACTGCCGCTTCCGCATTCGCCGAACCATCAACAGCTACAAGAATCCGGTTAGTGAGATCATCTTTCCCTTTGATTCGCCTGGATATCCTCACCGAACAGTGGGCCTCGTGGAGCACTTTGTGCGAAACGCTCCCGAGAAAAAGCCGGCCGAGCGCGGAACGCCCGTGCGAGCCGACGATCGTCAGATCGGGTTTCCATTCATCGGCCCGTTTAATCAATTCCTCAGCGGGTTTACCGGCGACAGATTCCGTTGCAAACGTCCACCCGGAAAATGTCTCTTTAAACCGCTCGGCCGCCTTTTGCGCTTCCGCTCTTCCGAGTTCAACGTGTTTGTCCAATTTGTCGCGTATTTCTTCGTCCGACGAACCAAAGATCCTTTCGATCTGGTTTGAGATACGCCCGGCAAGGAAGGGAGAAGTTGGAATCTCCCCTACGTCCGCAACGGTCAATATCAGGGCCTCGATCCCGGAGGACAATCCAGCGCTGCCTAAATCCTCGAGTATCACATCGCCATACTCTGATCCGTCATATCCGATCAATATTTTCATAAGCAATTCCCTTTTCTTTAAAGACTAGTTAACACAATCTAAGCAAATCTTGTTCCGACCATCAATACTCTTTATACGATTCGGATCTTGCTCATTTAAATGGCACAAACATTGCTTCAATAATGGTCACTAAGCCCAAGCAAAAATTGCCGGAACGCGAGCGAAACATGGGCTGTCGGTTAATTTCACAAGCGTGTAAGACGATAATTCGGCAGCGTTTCATCGAACGGAATAGGCCGCTTTTGATATTAACCGCTTTCGACGAGTTGAAAATACCGGAAAAATCGCGAAAAAACGCGCGGCATATTGCAAACTTTTTCGCGGAAATATAATTACGGTAGAAGTCTGGAAAGAAATATTTTATTGAATTTGCCTGAACGGATGGGAGTAGTTATGACGATCGAAGAAATAAATACCGAAGAGTGCGGGAGATACTTGAGCAGAACCGAACAGCAAGGCTAGCTTGTTCGTTTAACGATCAGCCGTATATAGTCCCAATAACATTTGTGTTTGATGGCAATGACTGTTTGTATGCATTGTCTGCTGTCGGCCGAAAGATAAAATGGATGCGAGAAAATCCCTTGGTGTGCTTGGAGCTGGACAAGATCGAGAATCAATATGATTGGACATCTCTCGTTATTTTCGGGCGATATCAGGAATTACCTGATAGTCCGGAGTTTCGTGCTGAACGTGATCTCGCACACAAACTCCTTTCGAAGTATCCAATGTGGTGGCAACCAGCGCTAGATGCGGAACATTTACGTGAAGAAATAACCGAAAAGCCGATATATTTCCGAATTCACATTGAGGATATTACCGGGCAGAGGGATAAATCGAGAGAATGGGATGCTTATCTGGACACTCCAATTTCCGAAAACACGCAGAAAAACAGGCTTTGGGATTATGGTAGATAGGCCCTAAAATCTCATCTTATTTCGTTTGTCTAGAATATTATGCAGGCATATGTGCTGGAAAGACCGGCTCCGATCGAAAGCCGGCCGCTTGAATTGGTTGAAATAGATCTTCCTGAACTGAATCCTGGTCAGGTTTTGGTTCAGATTTCCGCGTGCGGTCTTTGCCGCACCGATTTGCATGTTTGTGAGGGAGATCTCGAACCGCGCCTGCCCAAAGTCATACCTGGTCATCAAATCGTAGGACATGTTGCCAGGATCGGAGACGATGTAACGGATTTCCGGAAAGGAGAGAGAGTTGGGATAGCCTGGCTTCATCAAACATGCGGAACTTGCAGCTACTGCCTCGGCGGAAACGAAAACCTGTGCGACGATGCAGATTTTACGGGTTGGACGGTAAATGGCGGCTTCGCCGGCTACGCGATCGCTTCCGGTGAGTTTTTATACCGCCTGCCCGAAGACCTTTCAGATACCCAAGCCGCACCGCTTCTCTGTGCGGGGATTATCGGATTTCGGGCACTGAATCTGACAGGATTGCCGTCGGAATTGCACTCAGGAAAAATCGACTGGACGGGTGCGAGACTTGGAATATACGGCTTTGGAGCCGCCGGACATATTTCGATCCAACTGGCGCTTGCCCGCGGAGCGGAAGTTTATGTTGCAACCCGGGACCGCAAAACCCATCAGAGCCTTGCTGAGGAACTCGGTGCTGTGTGGGTTGGAGATACTTTTGTTAAGCCACCCGTGAAACTGGATGCGGCAATTATATTTGCTCCTGCCGGAGAGATCGTTCCGGCGGCTTTGAAGGCTTTGGACAAGGCCGGCTGTCTTGTTTTGGGCGGGATTCATATGAGTCCGATTCCCGAATTCGAATACAAATTGCTGTATGGTGAAAGAGTTATTCGGTCGGTTACCAACAATACCCGTACTGACGGACAAGAATTTCTGCAGGAAGCTGCCCGTGCAAAGATCCGGACTCATACCGAAACATTTCACTTTGAAGAGTTAGCTGAAGCGCTGATAGCGCTCAAACACGACGCGATTCGGGGCGCGGCGGTCGTTAGCATTTGATGAATGTTCGCCAGAAGCCTATGAACCGGGAGGCTGGCCTGTTCCGCGGCCGGCGAATTCCGTTGAGCAGACAAGAAATCATGCCTTGAGACTCTTCGATCTACGGGATCACCCTTAATAAGTCATCATTTGCATGGAGCACTCACGGGCATGGTTACGGCATCCAGGTCCAGGCGCTCCTCTTTCTCCAGTTGTATTTGCGGACTCCCAAATTTCTCGTGCACGATCACCGGTAGTCCTACCCGGACAAGATCACTAAATTTCTTTGATGCAAACCTGGGTATTCTGACGCACCCGTGGCTGGCAGGATGAAACGGGATTGAATCGCTGCCGTGAATAGCGACGCCCATGTGAAAATAATTTGGATGGTACAAAACTCCAAGCGGAGCGCGTCTAACTCCTTTGATCTGCCTGGTTATCTTAAAAATTCCCCGGGGTGTTTTGGCAAAATGTTTTCTTCCGTCCTGATAATATGTTTTGCCCGAACCGGTAGATACCGGCAATATGTGAGTTACAAGATCTTCATCATTCACCAAAAAAAGCACCTGCCGCTTGATATCGATTTCGACGTGGGCCGCACCGGTATACAAAGGCTTCGGGCGCTTTGACCGGCGCATCGCCCGAATCTCGGCTATCGTCAGAATTCCGGTTCGTTTGCGTCTTTCGACTTTCTGAAAGGCAGCAATCGCGTGGCGCGTAGATGGATCCATGATATCGTCGATCTTCGAAATCCAATATCCTCTTTCAGACAATAGTTTTTCAGCCTCATAAACAGATCTAAGACTCTCCGCCGCCGGCACCTTTTTTTCATCACTGCCGGCAAAAGCAACACCGCTTGAGACCAATCCAAGTGTCAGTGCTGCACACCATCCGAATAAAATAAAACTAAAACCATTTTTCCAGCTTTTTCGTTTAATCATAAAGAGTTTCCATTTGCTTCACTTTGTCACTAGCAAAATTAACGCAAATGAGATGCCATAACCGGCCGCTTTAAGAAAATACGATTGAGCCATAGAAGTCGGCGGATAGGAGATGTGCTACTCAATCCGAATATTTTTGAGGAAACGTGGAATATTTCGCACCCGGTCTTGCCGATTTCCCGCAACTAGACCGTTAAGTCTCAGAAACACCTGAATTTACGGTTTTAGTTAACTTTTCCCGGCGGGCATACGTATTGCAAATAGAATCATATGTGAGTTCTTTTTAATCTATAGGAATTTAAATTAATACTGGAATTGGAGCAATAATAATGAAAGCAATAAGAATTGTATTTTTGGCAATTTGTTCGACGATCTTCACGGTTGCGGCATTCGCGCAGGATGAAAAACCGATCCGTGTCGAAACGAATCTTGTTAATGTTAACGTGTCTATCACTGATAAAAAAGGAAAATTTGTTGAGCGTTTAACTAAAGAAAACTTTGACGTCTTTGATAACGGACAAAACCAGAAAATCGAATACTTTTCTGCGCAGGAAGCGCCGGTCTCATTTGGTTTTGTTTACGATATGCACCCAACGACGGAAGCGCGCACCAAAGCGGTGTTGGAATCTCTTCGGGAGTTTACAAAGAGCTTGCGCGAAGAAGACGATTTCTTCACTTTGGTATTTAACAACCGGGGCAGCCTCAATGTAGATTTTGTGCCGACTGCCGCCCAGTTGCGAACGCATCTATCGGGCCGCCATCGCGAGCCAAATGCGCTTTATGATGCGATATTTCTGGCGACCAATAAAATTCGCGAAAAACGAAATTTCAAAAGGGTGATCATGGTTATCACCGATAGTGCTGATCACAATAGCGAGCATAGATTTAACGATATTCTCAAGCAGCTAAAAACTCTTGATGCTCAAATATATACTGTGCTCTGGGACGAGGCCGAAGAGTGGCAATACGCGGACCTTACGCGTGACGGCGACCCGCGGCGCAGAGTTTCGAGCGATGCATCGAGTCTTGACCGGGCTGCCCTTGAGGAGCTTGCTGTGAGAACCGGTGGACTGATGCAGTCACCCGTAGTTCAGAATGCGGGAGAGCTTTTTAGGATTTATAATCAAATCGCCTTTGAAACCAGAAAACAATACACGATCGGGTTTTATCCTGACCAACTCGACGGAAAATGGCACCACCTAAGGATAAAATTGCGTTCAGTTAAGGACGGAAAAAGGATGGCTTTAACGTATAGGCAAGGTTATCAAAGTCCAAACAAAGCACCGTAGGAGCGCCGTTTTCGGCGAGAAAGCAAAATCCATGTCAAATAGATCCCAAATACTTCGCTGCTCCGAATGCGGCGTCAAGAACAAGGTTTCATTGGAGCGAAAGGAATCTCCGGTCTGCGGCAGCTGCAAATCAAAGCTTTTCTTTCCTTCATCGCCGCTTACGATCACCGACGCTAATTTTCAAGAATTGGTCGAGAAATCTACACTGCCTGTTTTATTGGACCTGTGGGCGGACTGGTGCCCCCCTTGCCGAATGCTGGCGCCGATCGTTGATGAAATTGCGAATGAACTCTCAGGAAAGGCGATCGTTGGAAAGCTTGATGTTGACGGAAACAGGATCACAGCCGGCCGCTTCGCCGCGAGGAGTATTCCGACGCTCCTGATCCTAAAAGGCGGGACCGAGGTTGATCGTATCGTCGGTCTGCAGTCAAAAGAAGCGATCCTGAGTAAGCTAAAAAGATTTCTTTAAACCATTCAGCCAAGACCGCTCATCCTTCTTCAAAGTCAATTCTAGTGATTGAACCGATCCTGGTGCGTTGCCCAGTGCGGCAGCACAGAGATCATACCCATAAACACTAGTCCGAAAAGTATAAACCCAAAAACCACTCCGGTTAAGGCGTTAAGCATTCCAGTCGCAAGAAATAGTGCGATCGCTATCAAATAAATCCCCCAAAGTGCTATGTATAGTCTTTCAATCATCGCTTTGCCTCCCAATATAAAGTGCTTGTCATATGACGACTCGCTTTCACCTATATACAGCGCAAAATTCGTGCCATTTGAGGCAGCAGACCATACCTAAGCGACACTTACAGATGCTGTAAAATCTGACCCTGAGATCGCGAAATTTTTCGCAACCGGTTGGTTAATTTTCCGCAAATCGCGGCCCGGCGAGGATCGATTCGCCTGATTTAGCCCGCAGTTTGATTCGGCACGAAGATTGCCCTGAATAAATGTGCTTATGACGAAATCCGCACTATCCGGACTGCCCGGCCGAAAAAAGCGGAATACGAAACTCACCGGCCGGGCACCCTAGTCGGATTTGAAACCGGAAGAAAGGAGTTTAATGAGAAATGACGAATGAAATAACACGAGACGACTGGCAGAACTTTTTTGACGACCTGACTAAGCGTAGGTTTGAGTGGCAAACAAAGGTAGAGGTCTTCAGCGACGACTTTGGGAGTCAGGTATTGGATGACGGATTGCCCCTGTCGGGGATTACGGTTGAAAAAGACGGTGAAGACACAACTGTGGAAATCATGGTTGGGACGGATGATGACCATCATCAAACCCACAATATAAAGAATCCTACAAAAATCGCCTATTTGGGTAAGGATGATAAACCGGGCGGTATAGTGGAAATAGAAGAAATGGATGGCACCAAGACTTTGGTTCATATAATTCAGCCAATGCCAATTGTTTTAAAATATTTAGAAAACCAGGAAGGCAAGGCCGCTTGAGCTATTAGTTTCAACAGCGGGTATATCAGGACTACTTTAATTTTAGGAAAATCACTATGAAAATCTTATTAGCAACCGACGGATCGAAACATTCACAAGAGGCGGCCTTGAGGTCCTGCGATTTTTTGATGGCTGATAAAGATTCTAGAATAAAGATCGTTTCCGTCGTCGATAGTTCTCAGCCCGCCTATCCAACGCACTTTGGAGTTTCAAACGACTTTTACCTGACCCTGAATAGTCAATTGACGAAAGCGGCCAAGGAGTTTGTCGCAGATGCAGAGAAGATCGTTCGTGAAAAGGTCGGAGATAATATTGAGATCGAGACGGATATTCTGAATGGTTCGCCAAAGGCGGCCGTCGTCGAAGAAGCTGAGAATTGGGGAGCTGATCTGATCGTGGTCGGTTCGCACGGATACGGTTTTTTCGAACGAATGTTGATCGGCTCAGTATCTGACGGCATTCTGCATCATGCACCGTGCTCCGTTTTGGTTGTAAAAATTGACGCAGGAGAAGAAGGAACCCAATAGCTTTTTGACCCAAGGCTTGTTGATAATAATGAAGGTACTATTAGCCACGGATGGCTCGGAATATTCACGAGAAGCTGCGAGAAAATACTCGAAGCTTCTTTTTGGCTTTGACGGAGTCGACCTGACTGTAATAACCGTAATAGATAACTTTACGCCAATGGCGACGGAACCATTTATTTCGCCCGAAGAATTCTTAAAAACCGTCGAGGATGAAATGCGAAGAAGAGCCGAACAGGACCTTATAGAAATAGAAGGCATTTTAAAGGCGGAGAATAAAGACCTGAATTGCGAAAAGGAGATCCTGATCGGATCTGCAAAACAGGCGATCGTCCGGTATGCAGAAAAAATTGAAGCCGATTTGATCGTTGTTGGATCTCATGGGTATGGGTTTTGGGAGCGTGCACTGCTCGGTTCGGTTTCGAATTCCGTTGTTCACCATGCGCCTTGTTCAGTATTGGTCCTAAAAGCCTAAAAATATGGAAGCGGGAGATCCAAAACTTGAACATGAGCACACGGTCGAAGCGATCCAAAAACGGATTTCGCACGTCGAACACTCTTATCTGCGTGATTGGATCTATGGCGGGATTGACGGCACAATAACGACTTTTGCAGTCGTTTCCGGAGTGGCCGGAGCAGGGCTTTCGCCGGCGATCGTATTGATCCTCGGATTCGCAAACCTAGTTGCTGACGGCTTCTCTATGGCGGCATCAAATTTTTTAGGGACCCGGGCTGAACATGACGACTACGAAAACCTAAGGGCAATTGAACGACGGCACATTGAGATCGCGCCCGAAGGAGAACGAGAGGAAGTTCGCCAAATATATTCCAATAAAGGCTTTAGTGGCGACGAGCTCGAAACGGCTGTGAATTTGATCACGGCAAACAAAGATCGCTGGGTAAATACGATGCTTATGGAAGAATATGGATTACCAGCACAGGTGCGCTCGCCAAAAAAAGCCGCGGCGAGCACCTTTACTGCTTTTGCTGTTTGCGGATTTATCCCGCTAATCCCATATCTTTTTACGAAACGATATGATTTTTTAATTTCTGCCGTCTTAACCGGCGTGGTCTTTTTCATAATCGGTTCCCTAAAAAGCCGCTGGACAAATTCTTCCTGGTATCGTTCGGGATCGGAGACATTCGTAATTGGCGGACTTGCGGCTTCGCTCGCCTACGGAGTCGGGGTTTTACTTAAAGGTCTTTCCGTTTAGTTTTCCCGGACCGGTAGAGTTAATCGAACGACGCTGCTTGTGGCATAGCCCTTGCACTTTAATTTAAACGGAAGCAATGTTTTTGTGCATATGGAGGCACTATTATGTCAATCGAGATTCCAAAACAGAAATGGCGGCAGTTCTTTCAGGATGTGAGCAAACGGCGCTTTGCATGGGAAACAAAAATCGAGGTCGACGCTAAAATCGAGGGTTTGCGGGTTTTGTCAAACGGTTTGTATTTAAACGGCGTGGCTTATGAAGAGAGATCAGGGACGAGTGAAATTGAGATCTCCGTGAGCAAGAATAAAAAGCATCACCAATTGCATAGCGTCACGGATCCGGTCCGGGTCGAATACTCGAGCGATGACAAGTACCACGATTCATGGATCGAGATAAGCGATAGCGATGGGACAAGAACGATACTGCGAATCTTTAATCCGATGCCGATAATGGTCGGTGATGCGGCCTACGATACGATTCCAACTTAGGTTCAGTTTTCTGAGGGCATACTATGAGAATCCTACTAGCAACCGACGGCTCCGAATACGCAAAAGAAGCAGCGGCGCAATGCGGCGAGCTGATCGTCAACCTAAAAGACGTGATCATTAAGATCATTACGGTCTCCGATTACATCGTGGATTTTGATAGCGACGCCTTCGTTTCTGAGGGCGAATTTGTAAGGCTGCTCGAAAGGGAGATTCGCAAGCGTTCGACCAATATTCTTGGTGAAGCAGAAAAGATCGTTCGGTACAATAATGAAAACGTTCAAATTGAGAAAGAATTTTTTATCGGAACGGCGAAGAAGCTGATCGTGAAAGAGGCTAACAAATGGAAACCGGATCTAATTGTTGTTGGTTCGCACGGATATGGCTTTTGGAAAAGGGCAATGATCGGATCGGTATCTGACGCCGTCGTTCATCATGCGCCGTGTTCGGTTTTGGTTGTCAGGAAAAAGTGAGCTGCGCAGCCGTAAACGATCATTTCTCGATGTTTTTCAGGGTGTTGCATTATATGCCTATTTAAGCATATACTTATGCTATGGCAAATAAACATCTTTCTCTGGAAGCATTGGATCTGATCGCTGAAAGGTTTAAGGTTCTTTCCGAACCGATCCGGCTGCAGATATTGCATACCCTCCAGGAGGGTGAAAAAAGTGTTAATGACTTAACGGCTGCGGTACAAACCAGCCAGCCGAACGTTTCTAAACACTTGAAGATCCTGCAGAAGAACGGAATTTTGGAGCGGAATCAATATGGCAACACCGTATACTATACGATTGCAGACGAGAGTATTTTCAGTCTTTGCGAGACAGTTTGCGGTTCGCTTGAAGAGAATTTAAGAAGTAAGGCTGATATTTTTTCTATAGCCTAGGCCGCCTTTTTCGGGTTTATGAGATAAAACGAAGGACTGCCGCGGGATTTAATTCAAATGGTGGGAACATTGTAAACGACGTATCACTATATGAGTATACTGCGATACTTCCCGGACCGACATCTGTTTTAATGGAGTAGAGGATAGTGGCCCCGAATGCCAAAAGGACCCACATGATCTGTCAATCCGGCAATGGTCGAACGCAAGGTTGACATTGGAATTATATAACTGTATAGTTATATTGTAATACACATTAAGTAGAGGAAAAAGAAAAATGAGTGAATGCACAGTACTAACATTAAGTGAAAAGTTGGAAAAAGAAGACCTGCATCTGGTGGATGTTCGGGAATATTCAGAATTTGCCGGTGGACGGGTCGAGGGAGCAAAACTGCTTCCGCTTGGTGAAGTCGAAAGACGCCATAAAGAAATTGACCATTCGAAACCGATCTACGTTATGTGCAGATCGGGCAACCGGTCCGCGAAGGCTCAGAAAAAGCTACATGATCTCGGATTTGAGAACGTGTTCAACGTAAAGGGCGGGTTCAATGCCTGGAAAGAGGAGGGCCTTCCGTTTGAGAAGGACGAAAAAGCTCCCTGGGATTTGGAGCGCCAGGTTCGATTTGTAGCCGGCCTATTTATTTTAACGGGCTTTTTGCTGAGCTTAATTGTACACCCGTATCTTATTGGAATCTCAGTATTTATTGGAGCCGGCCTGGTCTTCTCGGCAGCAACCAACACTTGCACCATGGGAATGATCCTATCAAAGATGCCCTGGAACAGGGCGCCGGTCGCCTGTGAAACGGAAACAGCTAAGACTTAGGTCAGCGGCCGGACAGGATTCGGCCCTGATACTGGAAATAAATTCAGGAAGGAGAAGGTTATGAAATTCAAACAGTTTTATTTGGGTTGTTTAGCACACGCATCTTACTATCTCGGTTCAGAAAATGAAGCCGCGATCATCGATCCGCAGCGTGATGTTGATCAATACATCGAAGAGGCAAAAACAAACGGGCAAGAGATCAAATACATTATCGAGACCCATTCGCACGCGGATTTTGTAAGCGGTCACCTGGAACTTGCTGAAAAGACGGGCGCTAAGATCATCTATGGAGAAAGAGCGAATACGGCGTTCCCGACGCATAAGGTAAAGGACGGTGACGAGCTGAATGTCGGCAAGATCAGGCTCAAGTTTCTGGAAACTCCGGGACACACGCCCGAAGGAATCACGATACTTGCGGAAAACACCGAAAACGGCAGCGAGCCGTTAAAGATGTTCACCGGGGACACTCTTTTTATCGGTGATGTTGGTCGACCTGATCTGATCGGCTCCAAGGGATTTACGGCGGAAGACATGGGCGGGATGCTGTAT
>JABDJV010000123.1 GCA_013003295.1 Pyrinomonadaceae bacterium
AGGGCTTCGGCTTTAGCCAAACTTTCAAATAGGCCGATTCCTTTGGCTTCAGCCTAATTTGTGGCAGCCTAAAGGATCATTGATTATTCCAAAGAATTCGGCTAAAGCCTTTCTTTTTTTCATTTCAATCCACTAGCTGAAGCTAGTGGCAAGTTATAAAAGGGATTTGATCTTTACCCAATGAGCCTAACAAACAAAAGCGTTGTCGTAATAACCGGAGCCGCCTCAGGAATCGGCCGGGCTCTGGCGATCCGACTCGCACAGGAAAATATCTCAGGACTCGCTATTTCCGATCTCAACGAAGAAGGCCTGGCAAACACTAGAGAACTGATCGACAACCCGAATCTAAAAATCACAACACATATTGTAGACGTCGCCAGTGAAGGCGAAATGCGTTCATTTGCGGGCGACGTTATCCAACAGCACGGACGCGTAACTCACGTGATCAACAACGCCGGAGCGGCACTCGGAGGCGCGGTCAGCGAGGTTTCGGTCGAGGATATCCGCTGGCTGATGGACATAAACTTCTGGGGAGTGGTCTACGGCTCGAAGTTTTTCCTGCCCCACCTTGAAAAAGAAGATTCTGCCCACATTGTAAATATCTCGAGTCTTTTTGGCTTTATCGCGCCGCCCGGGCAAGCGACCTATTGCGCCAGCAAATTTGCCGTCCGCGGATTTACCGAAAGCCTCCGGCATGAGCTTGAAAAGACAAACATCGCCGTCTCGCTGGTTCACCCCGGCGGCATAAACACCAATATCGTCAACAATGCGAGAATCGGAGAAAACGTTTCGCTTTCCGAAAAAGAGGTCGAGAAAAGAAAGGCGCAGGAGAATCAAAACATCAACCGTACTTCCCCCGAAAAAGCCGCTGAAACGATTCTACGCGGCATCAAATCAAAAAACCCGCGTATATTGATCGGATTCGATTCATGGTTGCTTAGCACGATCGCTAGAGTTTTTCCGAAGCGTTATTTTTCGATTATTGATCTTATTAGTGGTGGGAGGCTCAGGAGTGACTGAAGTGGATTTCGATCAACAAGCACTTTTTGAAATGGCTTATTGAGCCCGCCCAAAAAAATCGCACGCTGATCAGGCTTCACTCTTTATGTTCGATTTTCCGGATACGAAAATTTCTAGATAATTCAACGATCAAAACGGGAACTTTGTTGCTATTGCAAATATTTCAATGGACTTTCAACCTTGTAAAACCCAGATTCCGTTGCAAACTGTGTCAGAAGTTTATTGTGACCGGCACCGTAAATTACCAGGATTCGATCATCGGGTGAGTCGGTTATCCTGATGATGTTCATAAGAATCTTCATATTTCTGCCATACCACCACGAAAGATAATTTGCTCCAACATAATCTTCCCCACGCCCAATCCGCATAAAATCATAGTATCCCTGATGACTCCTCTCGATCCGGTCAGGCTGATTGAGAAGGATTAGTTGGTCAGCTATTGAAAGTTCTCGCAATCTTTTATTATTTTCATCATTTTTTTTCTTACCTTTTTTATATATTTCGCTGAGAAATTCCTTCAATTCATCGTCTTTTTCGGCATAAGTTTGATAATTGTAAAGCGGATCTTCCGGGAAAATTCCCCAGTCGACACAAAAAATTTTCTTATGCTTTAATTCCTTTGCCAGGCGAAATCCTATTTGATTCGTCTCATTTTTTGAAAGCTTATATTGACCTATCTGATATGCGTCGTAAGCTTTTTGAATTCGAGCATTGTGTTTAATATCGCATTCAATCGCAATTTTCGTTGGTTTGTATTTTTTCAACCTGTCGATAAGATCAGCAATCTGCTCTTGTCTTTTCGGTAAGGTTATGTCGTCAACATCTGACTTAAAAACATTGTTTCCTTCAATTCCCATATGATAAGTTCCCAATAGGATGAATGTCGGCTTTTCTTCCGCATCCCTGTCAACAATTCCGACTTGGGCGCGAACGCTTATGACGTGAAACAATAGAAAACACGCAACAACTATCAACAATGATTCTCTTAACTTCATAAATCACCTCTAAACAATTTGCAGGATTTAGTAGGTAAACCCCGCAAACGCTTCTTTTATGACAGGAATTTTAACGAGTTTGTTATTAAGTCTAAGGTCAGACGAACATCTTCCCGGGATTTAAAACGCCATTCGGATCAAACACGTTTTTGATCGACTTCATGATTTCCAGCGTCGGTTTATCGATTGCAAGCTCCATATACTGCGACTTTACGTAACCGATACCGTGCTCGCCGCTGATGGTTCCGCCTAATTCGACCGACAGCTCGAAGACTTCCTTTACGGCCTTTCTCGCCCGCGCAACCGAATCCGCATCGTGGCGGTCGCACATAAAGTTGACGTGGATGTTGCCGTCGCCGGCGTGTCCGAAATTGGCGACGAATGTGTCGTGCTTTTTGCCGATCTCTTCTACTTTTCGAATCAGCTCGGGAACTTTCGAGCGCGGTACGACGACGTCTTCGTTGATCTTGAGGTTGTTGTATTTCATCAATGACGGCGAGATCGCGCGGCGCGCATCCCAGAGTTTGTTTTCGTCTTCTTCGGTCTCGGAGCGAAGGATGTCAAAACCTCCATTATCTCCAAGGATATTTTCGATCAGTTTTGACTCCTTTTCTACCTGGACTTTTTCTCCGTCGACCGCAACCAGAAGAAGCGCTTCCGTTTCCGTTGAAAATCCAAATGCATAGTTCTTTTCGATCGCGCCGATCGAGTTGCGGTCGATCACCTCCATCGCCATCGGCAGCAATCCTTCGGGGGTGAATTTTGTCAGAACCTCACACGCCTCTTCCATTGATTTAAACGAGGCGCGAACCGTCGCCGTCGCCTCCGGCATCGGGAGGAGTTTTAACGTCGCTTCGGTGATTATCCCGAGCATTCCTTCAGAGCCGCACATAAGGCCGGTCAGATCAAAACCGACTACATTTTTAACCGTCTTTCCGCCGGTGCGTATGATCTCCCCTGTCCCCGTAACAACCTCGAGCCCCAAAACCGAAGACTTGGTGTTTCCATATTTTGGCGTACGCATTCCGCCGGCATTTTCGGCGATGTTTCCGCCGATAAACGAATCTTTATAGCTCGCCGGGTCGGGCGGGAAAATGAGCCCCAACTTTTCGGCCTCCTGCTGCAGTTCGTAGGTGGTGATCCCCGGCTGGCAGATGGCGTATAGATTCTCTTCGCTGATCTCGATGATCGAGTTCATACGGTCGGTGCCGATTACGATCCCGCCTTCGGTCGGTACGGCGCCGCCGGTGTAGCCAACGCCGCCGCCGCGAGCGGTTATGGGGAAGCTTTCTTCATTGGCAAGTTTTATGATCTCCGATACTTCGGCAGTGGTTTGAGGAAAAAGCACCGCTTCCGGCGGAAACTTCTCCTTTACCGCGTCGGCGCCGTAAGGTTCAACCTTGTCCGGTTCGACCAGTATGTTTTCGCCGCCGACGATCTTGGAAAGTTTTGCTATTACTTCCGGCTTTGATGCGTTTGTGGTCGCGCGGCCTTTTGATTCGAAGTGGATCGATTCGAACATAGAGGAATTTCACCACAGAGGCACAGAGAATACAAAAGAAAAATGTGAACTATAACGGAGCGTTTGAAGCGCGAAGCGGACTGGAGCCACGAGCGTCCCGCTTGTGATGAGCGTCGCTTCGACGCGAAAAAAAGGTTATCACCTCGCTTTTTATATATAAAAATTTCCAGTAATCCATCGTTTTTCGTGCTATGCACTCATGCAAGCGAGCCGCTTGCGTTCCAGTCGGTTCGTAATTGAATCAGGCGGGCTTAAGGTATACTTGAGAACCTTATGATCAGAAGATTTGAATATACAGACATCCTCGGTTGGTCTCACAGTCGGTATAACACCTTTCAGACTTGCAAACGAAAGTATTATTACAGCTACTATTCACGAAGCGATGAGCGAGAGCTGCAGATCAAATTAAACACCCTAAAAAATCTGACAACGGTCGCGCTTGAGATAGGAAATATCACCCACCAGATCATCAGCGTTCTACTGAAGCGTATGCAGAAAACCAGCGAGCCGATCGACACCAAGCGGTTTACCGAGTTTTCAAAACGAAAAGCCAGGGAGATCTTTGATACAAAGATCTTTCAGGAGATCTATTACGAAGAGCGGAACACGATCGATTTTGAGAAAGACATATACGAACCGGTACTAAAAGGCCTGACGAATTTTCTCGAAAGCGAACGGCTCGAATGGCTCTTTAGCGAGGCGCTCGTTAACAAAGAGCGGTGGGTGATCGAACCAGAGGGATTTGGCGAATGCCGTATCGCCGATATGAAAGCCTACTGCAAAGTAGATTTTCTGTTTCCTGTTGGCGAAGAGATCCATGTACTTGATTGGAAAACAGGGAAACCCAACAAGGTCAATAAGGTTAAACACCGCGAGCAACTAAAAGGATATGTCACCTGGGTCGGATTTCATCTCGACAAAACATATGACCAGATCAAACCAACCGCGGCTTACCTTCTCCCTGAATACAAAGAGGTTTCGATTGACGTAAATGAATACGACATCGCCGATTTTGCCGACAAGATAAAACGACAAACGGAAGATATGTACGAATACTGCTCAAACAAGCTGGAAAATATTCCGCTTGAAAAGAGCAGGTTTCCATTGACTCAAAACCGCGCGATCTGTGAACACTGCAATTTCCGTGAGCTTTGTGACCGGGTCTAACGCCCGACCCGTCAGGGAATGAATGCCCGCGAAACATGCGAAATTAAAATTAAATATCTTCTTTTTCGCGTCCTTTCGCGTATTTCGCGGGCAAACTCTTTTTCGGTCATCCCTGACCGCGAACACCGAACAGGTCGCTATCGCTCACTGTACAGTTGTGTCTTTATTATTTGTGGGCAATATTCTTATCCGTTTTTATCCGTGTCTATCTGTGGTCAAAATTCTCACTCCATCTTATTCTGAAAACGCGGTTTATTCGCCTGGCGGCTCACGGGCGAGGACAAGCCATCGCCCCTACAATTCTTTTTCGCCTGCTTTCGCGTATTTCGCGGGCAAACTCTGTTTTCGTCATCCCTGGCCGCGAACACCGAACAGGTCGCTACCGCTCACTGTACCGTTGTGTCTTTGTTATTTGTAGGCAATATTCTTATCTGCGTTTATCCGCGTAAATCCGCGGCTAAAATTTCTTACGTCGTCTTCTTCCTGACAACGGGGATTATTCGCCTGACGGCTCACGGGCGGGGACAAGCCGCCGCCCCTACAATTCTTTTTCGGGTCCTTTCGCGTATTTCGCGGGCAAACTCTTTTTTGGTCATCCCCTGATTACGGAGGCCGAACAGGTCGCTACCGCTCACTGTACCGTTGTGTGTTTGTTATTTGTAGGCAATATTCTTATCCGCGTTTATCCGCGCAAATCCGCGGCTAAAATTCCTTACTTTGTCGGCCTCCTGACAACGGGTATTATTCGCCTCGCGGCTCACGGGCGAGGACAAGCCATCGCCCCTACAGTCTTATTCGCGTTTTTTCGCATGTTTCGCGGGCAGATATTTGAATTTCGAATCGATCAGCGGCGCAAAACATTTTCCTAAACCGGCTCGTGAAAGTAATAACACAAACCATCCGGGGCCACGACGAAGAAAACCTGAAACTCCTGGCCATCGCGTTCATCGATCCGCCAATTGCCGATTTTCACTTCATTTGATTCTAGTTCTTCTTTGATCCCTTCGATATCGTCGACGAGTATCGCCGCACCATCCTGGGTCGCATCGCCCCCATTTATCGAAAAGCCGATCCGAGTACCATCGCGCTCAAGAATGACGGTGGGATTAGGTTTATCAAGCCGCTCAACCTCCGTCATCCCGAAATGATCGCAGTACCATTGAGACGCGGCATCGAGATCCGTAACGGGCAGAGCCAACACGTCGTCCTGATAGGGGTGCGCTTGTTTAAACTGTGTGTTTTTAGTCATTTGAAAACCTCAGTGCTATACGTTTGAACAGGGCGATTGAACTAAAGCTTGAACGGCTGCTGAGTCGTAATCTAAACCGGGCGGTCAACTGCCAAACAGCGTCGGCTGCTCATCATCCTCTTCCTCATATCCTTCCGGATACCAACGATAAACGTCAAGATCGCAATATCCGCTTTCATTAAACTCGATGCCTTCGTCCTCAAGAAGATTCTGCTGCAGGTCTACGATCATCGTTATCTTCGCGGTCGAGCAGCCGCCTTTTGCATTTATCACCCGCTGCCAGGGAACGTCGTCAGTATTTGAGGCGTTCATTACGTAGCCAACTGTTCGCGGTGTATATCCCTGTCCAAGGATCTCGGCGATCTGGCCGTAAGTCATCACCTTGCCCTCTGGTATCTTGCGGACGATCTCGTAGACTCTTTCCTGATATTGCTTTTCGCTAACGGGCATGGAAGAAATTTACCACAGAGGGCGCACAGAGCACAGAGAATTTTTCGGGTGGATGGGTGGGCTTAGGCGGTTTGATCAAACTTTTTCTTAAAGGTTCCTTCTCTTTCCTTAAACCACTTTCGCCATTCGTCGATGGCTTGTTCCCTTTTTCGCCGCGAACTCGCGGGCTTAAAATTCAGTCAGGTACCACTGATATCACGGAGCGCCATTTCAGCAAAGAAACGGTCTTTTACGTCTTTACTTGAGAGAATTTCAAGTAATTCATCGATCGTCTTGTTTAAGAACTTTTTGCGCTTTACTTTAAAATCGCTTGGTTTCATCCAGTTGCATTTATCGTTGTCGGGCTAAAAGTTGAACAGATAAGCGACTTCAAGCAATCCGAGTTTGGCGAAAGCCTCTTCAACGCATTTTATCGCTCGTTTAGCATCGCCACCATTAAACTGCATTTGATACGCGACCAGACCTTTAATTCCCCGGCATCGCAACACGAAGAGGGCGGTTCCATCTAGCTTAAATCCGTTTTGGGGGTTTTTCGCATTATGGACACTCACGATCGGGCCATCAACGCTGTAGCCGTTGACTGCTGCATTCAATGTAAGATTAATAAGCGGGCCGAAGTAAACTTGCGCAAAACCGACCGATTCGCAAATAATTTGCGCTACCGCGGCACCAGCCCGCAGATCAACTTTTACCGCCCGCTTTATTGTTCCTTCATCGGAGCAGCGGTAAATGAGAAAGGATACTCCGTCGACATAATCGCCGCTTTCCGGATCTTTTACTTTCTCGATCGTGAGCTCATACTCTTTCTCGTCATCGTTACCGATGACCGCGCGAATCTTGTAGCTGTTGTCGCCTTTTCCGTTTTTTCTGAGATAGGTATCGCGTTTCTTAACCGTTTTGCTACCCGCTGCGCTGTCATCGGCGCGGGTTGAAGTTTGAGAGAAAACGATCGCGGTCGAAAACACCAAACTAAGTGAAACCGCTATAGTTGATAGAAGTGTGGTAAATAGTCTCACTTTGATTTTGTACATAATTTTATTTGGCCCTATTTTTTAGTAGCTTAAAATCGAATAACGCCGAATCTGTTCGAGGTGGCGTCCTACTTCTCTCTTAAATCAACCTTCTTCTTGTCTCCGACAGCAATCGTAAAAGTCACACTGTCATAGGATTTTTTCCGGCCGCCGCTCCAACCGTCAATGATATACTTCCCGGGCGGAAGCGCTCACCCGTATAAAATCTCCATCCCTATTTTTCAGAATCCTGTATCCTTATTATTCTTGCATTCTTTTTGAGTTTTACTTTCTGTCCACTGATTTCCACTTTAATCTATTGTGCAAACGTTTTAGAAACGCCCAGTAGAATTAACAACACGATGGCGACACTTGCTAATTTATTGAACATATTCATATCTCAGCTCGCACGGATTCTCTTCACGTCGGAACAGCGACTTTTTTCCCCCGAACTTTGCGATTGCTTAGAACCGTTACGGAGAATCTTACTAGATCAAATGAAAAGAGTGAAAGTTTTCTGATAAACCTCTTTCGGAATCTCACAATTTAAGGAAGCGTTTTTTCAATTCTACGTTTGTTTTCAGCCGGAGGCGCACAACTTTTTCCGACAGAGCAACGATCGGCGAGATCATCTGCCCCACTCTCTTAAAACCGTTCGCGAAGGAGAACCGTCCCCTGCTCCACCCGCAATTTTTAGCGGAAGACAGAGCAATTCATATTCGCCTGCCGAAACACCGCGAAGATCGACGCCTTCAAGGATGATCACTTCTTTTTCGAGCAATGTTATGTGGGTTTCAGGCGAATCTGCGTCAAATGCCTCGACTGACAGATAATCGATCCCGACCAGTTTTACCCCCTTTTCCGTCAATACTTTTGCGGCCTCAGGTGTAATATAAGTGAAGTCCTTTCGAAACCCCTGGTCAAAATTCGTCCAAAATTCCGAGTTTCGGGTTTTGAACAACACACGCGTTGTACCGCTTAGCCCCTCAACGTGCTTCGGCTCTACCGCCATCACGTCATCATCCAGTTCGACTACCTGACATTTTCCGATCAGCGTTCCCAGATCGAGATCGATCACTTTCTTTGTGCCGTCGATAAAATGGTTCGGCGCATCGACTTGGGTTCCGGTGTGAACACCCATACAGATCTGCGAGACGTTGGCATTCTCGCCGTCGGCCATCGACAGCTTCAGCTTTATATCCACGCTCGGATCGCCCTCGTAAACCGGCGTTTTCCCGCTGATCGGAACAGTTACATCATAAATCTTCATGTCTCAAGAATAATCCAGATTTGGCAAAGCGAAAAGCGTCTGCTAGAAATAAAGAGACGGCCCGCGAATTTACGCTAATAAACGCGTTATAGCTTGCCACTAGCTTCAGCTAGTGGGCAAATGCACGCAAATAAGGGCTTTAGCCGAATTCGTCGGCATAATCAGTGATCCTTTAGGCTTCCACAAATTAGGCTGAACGAAGAGGAATGGTCATTTTTTGTTGGTTTGGCTAAAGCCGAAGGACTCTGACTAATCTTCTCCACTAGCTGAAGCTAGTGGCAAGTTATAAAACGCTTATTCGCGTAGATTCGCGGGCTGAAAGCTAAGGGTTTGGAAGATTATGGACATTCATAGAACCGATAACGGAAGAAAAGGTAAATTCTTCATAGAAAAGGATGGAGAAGAGGCCGCCGAAATGACCTATACGATGGCCGGTGATACTCGTATGATCATCGACCACACCGGGGTGGAGTATGTTTTACGCGGAACCGGCGCGGGTAAACGGTTGGTAGAAGCGGGAGTAGAGTATGCTCGTGAAAACAGTCTGACGGTTTTGCCGCTCTGTCCTTTCGCAAAGGCGATTATCGATAAAACTCCTGAATTTCAGGATGTATTGAAGTAAGAATTATTGCCCGCGAAACACGCGAAATATGCGAAAGCTAATTTGCTAAATTAAGACGAAAATTTTCGCCCAAGGTTCTTCGGCTAAACAATTTCTTTTTTTCGCGTTTTTTCGCGTATTTCGCGGGCAAATCTCTTTATCTTTATGAAAACTCCGATCATCTCAGCCTCAAGTTATTCCAACACCGCTCCGCTGATCTGGTCGTTTCTTTACGGCTCGATGCACGGAAAGTATGAGGTAATTCTGGATACCGCTCCCGCACGCTCGGCCGAACTGCTTGCACAAAACGCAGTCGACGCAGCATTGGTTCCGGTGATCGCTTACCAGATGATCGAGGGCGTTCATTTGATTCCCGATGTCTGCGTCGGGGCGCGCGAAAGGGTCAGAAGTGTTTGCCTGGTGACTAAAGGCGAGGATCTCAG
>JABDJV010000130.1 GCA_013003295.1 Pyrinomonadaceae bacterium
GCACAGCAGCGTGCCCGGATTTATTGGTAACGAGGTCGCGATAAAACTAAATATCATCACTCGATCCTTTAAGCTGAAAGAATAAATATGAGAAAACCAGTAATTGCAGGCAATTGGAAGATGTACAAGCTTCATGATGAAGCTGTAAACACGGCGCTTGAACTCAAGAATCAGGTTGCGAATGCAACGCATTGTGAGGTTATCATTGCACCCGTTTTCACCGCGCTGAAGACCGTTGCCGACCGAACTGAAGGCTCAAACGTAAACGTTGCCGCGCAGGATTGCTCGACGCATACGGAGCACTCGGCAAATACCGGCGAAGTTTGTGCTGATATGATCAAGGACGTCGGCGCAAGCCACATAATTATCGGCCACTCCGAACGCCGACAGTTTTATGGGGAGACTGATGAATCGGTAAACGAAAAGACCAAAGCCTGCCTCTATTTCGGATTGACGGCGATCGTCTGCGTTGGCGAAAGTCTTGCGGAGCGGGAATCCGGGAATGCTCAAACAGTGGTAAAAACACAGTTAAATGGCGCTCTTAAAGGTTTGACAGTTTCAGATATGGAACGTATTATTATCGCTTACGAGCCTGTCTGGGCAATTGGCACAGGAAAGACTGCCACGCCCGAACAGGCTCAAGAAATGCACGCATTTATTCGCGGCGTATTGGCAGAAACTCAGTCAGAAGAGTCTGCCGAAAACACGAGAATTCTTTACGGTGGATCGGTTAAACCGGCAAATGTAAGAGAATTGATGAGCGAAAATGATATAGATGGTGCGTTAGTTGGCGGGGCAAGTCTTGATGCTACTAGTTTTGCCCAGATCGTCAATTATAAGTAGTAACGGAGTAGAAAATTGGAAACGTTTTTATACATAGTGTTCTTTATCTCTTGTATCGTACTGATCGGTACTGTCTTACTTCAGCCAGGAAAAACTGATGCGGGGGCGCTCTTTACGAGTGGCGTCGCCAATACCTCGACAAATCCGAGGGGGACCGCTTCGGTATTGTCAAAGATGACGATCGGTGCAGCCAGCGTCTTTATGCTATCTGCTTTGATGCTTTCGTTGCCCGCGATAACGGGTGAAAGATCGGTTTTGAGTACGGAGGGAGCTCCTGAGACAACGAGCAGCCCTGCGGCAAATACGAATACCGCTGCAACCAGTCCGGAATCGAATACGGCTACGAAAAGGGCGTCCGAAGAAGATAAGTCAGAAGGCAAGGAGACAGGAGACGAGAAGCCCGGAGAGAAGAAGGACGAAAGCAAGTAGTATTTGTTGTTTTTGAAAAAGCCGAGGTGGTGAAATTGGTATACACGCACGCTTGAGGGGCGTGTGGAGCAATCCATGGGGGTTCGAGTCCCCCCCTCGGCACCAAGATCAGGGAAAAGGCAGGCATTTGACCTGTCTTTTTTTAGTTTAAAGAGTGATTTCTGATACAGTAATGAGAAAAGTTTTCCAGTCAGTCATGAACAGAAGTAAAAACGAGAAAAAATTGACCAGGCGAACCTTCGTTAAAGAGGCTTCGGTAACATTGGCGTTTTCGTTCTCAGCGCCGCTGTTTTTCTCCTGCGGGAATTCGGGATCGGCAAGTTCGTTGGGGGTTGCTGTTGACGGTTTTGATAAAGCCTTAGCCCTGATGAGAGAGGCTAACCCGGTGGGCAATCACGGCCCCATGGCGGCCGAGGCACTGGTTGCGTTAGGACGCAGTGACCGTCTGGAGGCGTTTGTTCCGAGCTTTTTGAATAGCTTTAGCAGGGAGATGCCCCCGGCGAGGATTGCGATCAATGGTTCGAACTGGAAAGAGGCGATTGGCCAGCGCCGCCGGATCACAGATTGGAAGATCTTTTTTGAAAAGGAGATAGATAAAAACGGCTGGAGACAGCTGGTGGATAAATGGAGTCTTATACTTGCGCCTGGCTTACGCGGCGCAGCGACCCACGGGGTAATTCGAACGGGACATGCCGTCAGGAGTATCCAGCGCAACGAAAGCCAGGTCAGAAAACTCGAACTGGCCCAAGCGCTTGGATATTGGGCGGCCCACTATCAAACGCTGCCGGAATCGAAAACTGAACCTTCGGAGAAGTTTGAGATTGCCGAAGCAATAGAAAAGATCCCGGTTGTTCCGATTGATAGAGTTTCGAAGTCGGGGAGCGTTAACAGAAGGATGAATGCGCTTGAAGGCTTTGAAAAGTTTGGAAAAGTTACGGGATATCTTGAATTGAGTGGTGATCCGGAAACGAAGATTTCAGAGCTAACCGCAGAATTTTCGAAAGCCTATCTGAACAAAGTTGATAATTCCAACGTTGTCGCCCTGGTTCATATGATCACCAGCCTGGCTAGTATACGCACTTTGGTTCCCATTGTATCCAAAAAAAGCGCGAATAGGCTTTTGTTTTACGGCTGGCAGGCAGCTGCCGGGATATATTCGGTTTCCGGTCCGATCAAGGGTAAAGACCTATACCGATCAAGAACGATCAAACTTTCAAATGATCAACTTATTGAAAAGGCCGTCAATTCAAATGAGGTTCATGCGATAAAGTTTACCGAGGCGTGCCTTCGCGAAGATAAGATTCGGCCAAGTGTTTTCTACCGCCTTGCCGCAGAAGACGCGGTCACCCGCTTGACCCGTTGAGGTTTCCCAAAAAATTATAAAAATTCACCTGGAGTTATTAAGTATTCGCAATACCTGGTTTTTTCGATCCTGCTGAGGGCCGCTCACGGAGACTATCTGGCATTCCAAATTCCACGGATCTTCAAAAACGAGTTCATTTAGTTCGGAGGCTACCTTGGTGCGGAGTTCATCCAACCCGTTATTGTCAAGGACTATGCGTTTGGGCTCTTCGACGGGAACGAAAACAACAAGATCAATTCGCTGCATTGCGTGAGCGATTTTGTGCGTGAGCTTATCAAATTCTACTTCGATCGAATCAAGGGTAACTCTTAAATACGCGAACAGGTCGAGCGGGCATCTATCGAAAATCACATGATCATCCCTGCAGTTTTGTATTTGCTCGAGCGAAGTTTCCAGCTGGACCAGAAAGTCTTCACCACTGGGCGGATCCGAAAAAAGATGTCCAGCCTCAACAAGTTGATGATAGGGTTCGTCAAAAAGAGTGTATTTGGGGAGTGTGCGGCACAGATCTTCAGCCAGTGTTGTTTTTCCCGTTCTGTGAGTTCCTGTAACTGCAATTTTCATTTGATTCGGGAGCACTTGGAATCGCCGACTGAGCCGATTCTCGTTCTGAATCACTCTCACGGGATCAGAGCTCGTCCGAGACTTGTCTCATTGTTCTGCAGTCCTAAAGCGGAATATTCCCGTGCTTTTTCGGCGGGTTGGTATCCCGCTTGTTTTTCAACAACGACAGAGCCCGGATCAATTTTGGACGCGTAAACTTTGGCTCGATGACCTCGTCAACAAATCCCATTTCCGCGGCCACATAGGGATTTGCAAATTTTTCCTCAAACTCAGCCTTCTTTTGCTCAAGAAGTGTTTTTGCGTCGGTGGTTTCCTTAAACTCATTTCGATAAAGAATTCCAACCGCGCCCTCTGAACCCATTACGGCGATCTCTGCCGTGGGATACGCAAAGTTGACATCGGTGCGTATGTGTTTCGACGCCATCACGCAATAGGCTCCCCCATACGCTTTCCGCGTTATCACGGTGATCTTTGGAACGGTCGCTTCGGCGAATGCGTATAGGAGTTTTGCGCCGTGGCGTATGATCCCGTAGTGTTCCTGATTTATGCCCGGAAGGAATCCCGGAACGTCTTCAAATGTGATCAGGGGGATGTTAAACGCATCGCAAAATCGCACAAACCTCGCGCCCTTGATCGATGCATCAATATCCAACACTCCGGCCAGAAATGCGGGTTGATTGGCCACGATCCCGACCGAATGCCCGCCAAGGCGTGCAAAACCGACGACAATATTTTGGGCGAAATGTTCCTGAGTTTCAAAAAAGTATCCTTCATCGACAACGCTGGTAATGATGTCCCGTATGTCATACGGCTGATTCGAATTCTCGGGCACGATGGAATTAAGCTTCTCATCGGTTCGCTGAGGTGAATCTTCTGTGCTTAGAAAGGGAGGATCATCGAGGTTGTTCGAAGGGATAAAGGAGAGCAGCTCCCGGGTCAAACGAAGGCAATGTTCGTCATCGTCCGCGGCAAAATGGGCCACGCCGGATTTTGAGTTGTGAGTCATCGCGCCGCCGAGCTCGTCTTTTGTGACGTCTTCGTGAGTAACGGTCTTTATTCCGTCAGGCCCGGTGATGAACATGTATGAAGTGTCTTTGACCATTATGTTGAAG
>JABDJV010000137.1 GCA_013003295.1 Pyrinomonadaceae bacterium
GGGCCGTATGCGGTGCTTGCGTCGCTGGTCGTATTGTCAAGTATGCTCAGCCAGGGGCTGGATGGAGCGCCGGCAGTGGTGCTTTTGACGCCGGTCGTGCTCTCGACGGCCGAAGGCGTTGGGATCTCTCCGTATCCATTGATGATGGGAGTTGCACTTGCCGCATCGGCAGCGTTTATGACGCCGTTTAGTCATAAGGCAAATCTTCTTGTAATGGGTGCCGGCGGCTATCGAAGTTGGGACTATATAAAAACCGGAACACCGCTGACGATCGTGATACTCATTACACTTATCATTCTGGTTCCGGTTTTCTTTCCGTTCTAAACGGTACCGCCGTCGTCCCGACGGCCGTCATGAGAGCGTCTAGCTCTCATGTGCCCGAATTTCTGCAATCTGCAACATCTACCCGAAAGGCGATGGCACTACCTTAGTTTCAAAGCGCCGGACTTCACATTTGCATCAAGGAGTCTGACGACATCGTCAAGCGTAACCGTTCCGTAGAAAAACTTACCTTCGGAAAGCGATTCCGCTCTTACCGCCTTGTAAATATCGTAAAAGCTTCGTTTTCCATCGACAAAGTTAAATACTTCGCTTCTCATTATGGAGTGCAGATTTGTTCGTATTCGGGTTCGTTTCGAAAAATACTCCTCCGATGATTCCACGTTGTATGGAATCTTCTTTGCGGCAGCCGCTTCTTTCGGGCCCAAGATTGATACCGCTGAGTAATTTTGTATTTCAACCTGTACAACGGCCAATTCTTCATACAGGCTTTTTTCCCGCTTGTCTACAAGCTGCAAATACGAATCGATAACTCTATTGGCCTCGGCATTGCTGCCGGCGATAACCCTCATTGAGTTTAGCGCCCGCTTCTCCCTTAAAGCGCCCTGTTCGATCAATAGGCTAGCATCGGCCAACCTTTTCTCACGCAACATCCGCAACGCCATTTTAAGATCATTTGCCATTCGCTGACCGCCCTGAGCATATGTTTCCGCGGCCAAAAGAGGAATGTCTTCGGCTTCCGCATAAGCCAGGTACAACGCCATCGCCCCGATAATGAAGTTGTTTCGCTGAAGCTGCGTTTGATCGAGATTGTCCAGATCGTCGTCGGAGGAATGAATGTAATAATCGTCCCAGTTGACCATTGCCGCTGCGGGAACTCCAAATTTTCCTTCGACAAAAACGAGGTTATCCGAAGAGCCAAAGTAGGGAACAAATTCTGCATTGTAAGGCTCGCGCGTTCCACGGGTAGCGATGATCGGCTGGGAAAATGGACGCGGATATCCTCCCGACCGTCCGGACTGAATGTAGGAATTGTTTGTTTGAATCACAAATCTGCCAACGCTTTCGAACAGCGCGTCGAGATACGACGTACGTGAATGGGGATTAAATATAAGCTGCTGCCGACGGCCTCCCATCGATTGTTTTGCGCCGGTCATATCCTGGTGAAGGTTTGCAAGCATCTTTGTTTCTTCGCCCTGGTTATCCCGCAAATAACGGTATTCCGAGTAGATCTCATCGGTCCACCAAAAACGAAGGTCGCGTTTTGGCGGAGGAATTTTTCCTTCCTTGATAAGTTTGTTGAAAACGCGTGCGAGCTCAAGGATATTTCCGGAGCCGCTGCCGTCATCATTTGCTGAGCCCTGTTCTTCCTGCAAGTGGGCGGTGATAACGATCTGCTGATCTTTGTATTTTGTGCCTTTTATCCAGCCTTCGACCATCCCCGTTCCGGTCCGCTTATTTTCCGCTCCGATATCGACATCGACCTTTGCTTTGACCGTGATCTTTCCGCCTTTGGTTCTTTTGCCGACAGCGAAAAGGTCGTGCTCACGATTTGTTTGAAGTGCTTTTCGCAGTGTTTGACCCCTCCGCGGTGAGATACTAAAGGCGAAGCTGCCCTTTTTGCCTTGCGGCGGAGCAGGAATCCTGGTCCAGGGAAGTTGGTCAGGAAAGTCGAGCATATTTTTTGATTCCGAGGTCGTATAAGCGATAACGCCGATCGCGCCATGCTGATAGACGGCCCGCGCCACCGCAATGCCGGGATTTGCGTTTGCCAAGACTATTTTTCCAGCGACGTTCGCCGCTCTTATTTCTGCATCCGTTGCAGTGCCGATCCAAACCAGGTCCGCTTCAACATCGGCGTCGCGGCTGTTGTCAGACAGGTAAAGGGCGTGATCGCCGATGTCCGCCAACTTTAATTCAAACGGGGAGGTGATCCAGAGTTCGGCCGATTTTGCGGTGTAGTTTCGTGGGTTTCCGTTGCGGTCATTATATGGCTGCTTGATGATCTTTACATCCGTTAAGCCATTTCTCTTCGCCGCCTGGGCGACATAATCCATCGCCTTAAAATAGCCTTCCATACCCGAATTTCTGTGCCACTGAGTTAGAACGCGTATGTGTTCAAACGAACGATCCCCGGAGATTTCGTTTCGGAGCATGTTGATTTCTTTTTCCGATAAAAAGGGTGTGGATTGGGCGACCGTTATCGTGACCAAAGAAAACAGCACTATTGCGGCGTTAAGAAACGAAAATTTCTTCATCTAATTCAATTCCTCGCTTGTATATGGATTTTTCGAATTCTAGCACAGAATCAATTGTGTCAGAACCACCATGCGTAAGCAGGTGGGTTCTTCGTCAGGTGGGAGGACAGATCTGTTTTTCGGTATGCAGTAAAAGCTTGTTCAACTCAGATCACAGCGCTTAACCCGGTCGCTGACGCTCGCGGTTCTGACCTGTTCGAGTTCATACAACTCTTATCCTTATGGTATGGTTTGATTTCAACAAACACCAAAAATCAGCGATATGGATATGAAAAAGGTTCAACTGTTTCTTTGTCTTGTCTTATTAATACTTACCTTGCCGGCCATTGCCCAGGAAAACGCGTACGAGTGGCTTCCGGGCGGAACATATGATCCAAATATTCCAACCCCGAAGCAGGCATTTGGCTATGAGATCGGCGATTACTTGACCGATAACCTCCAGATGGCGGCCTACATTAAAGAGCTCGAACGGGTTTCTGACCGGGTTAAGGTCTTTCAGTATGGCGAGTCGGTCGAACGCAGAAAGCTATGGATAGTTGCAGTAAGCAGCCCGGCCAATATTAGTAATCTCGAGACCATTCGGACTTCGGTCAAACGTCTGACCGATCCGCGGGATACCCCGGATTCTGAGGCACGAGCCATTTCGAAGAATACGGTGCCGATCGGTTGGATGAATTTTGCCACTGATGGCGGAGAAACATCAGCTTTTGAAGCGGGTCTTCAGCTTTTATATCAGCTCACCGCCGGGACCGATCCGCTGACGCAGAAAATTCTAAATAATTCGGTTACGATCATAAATCCGGCGCTGAATCCGGACAGCCACCAGGCTTTTGTCGCCTGGGCAAAAAACTCGACGATCAGGGGCGGAACAGCCGATCCGATCGCCAACGAGCATTTTGTCGAGTGGTTTGCCAGCTCCGACGGAAACCATTACAAGATCGACCTAAATCGTGATGCATTTGCATTGACCCAACCCGAAACCCAGGCGGCATCGAGAGTCTTGCAGCATTGGAATCCGCAGGTTTGGATCGACAATCACGGTGAACCAAATGAGTATTACATGGCTCCTTTTACCTCGCCCGTAAACAGTAACTATCCTGAATCGATCAAGAAATGGGCAGCGGTGATCGGAAAGAACTCGGCCCGGTATTTTGACCGGTACGGCTGGACATACGTAAAAGATGAGAATTACGACCTGTATTTTCCGGGATACTGGGATTCCTACCCGGCTTTTAACGGAGCAGTTGCGGCTACCTACGAATCAAACGGAGGCGGAAGCAAGGGGTTCAAATGGGAACGCCCTGACGGGACGATCGTAACTCTCCGAGAGGCCGTCCATAAACACTTCATCGCCGATATGGCAACACTCGAGGCACTGGCAGACAACCGCGAAGGCTTTCTCTATGATTTCTATCGGTTTTTTAAAACGGGGATGGATGAGGTCACGTCGGAACGGTTTAAGACCTACGTGATTTACGAACAGTCCGATCCTGAGAGGGTAAATGACCTCGTAGAGCTTCTGCTGCGGCATGGGATCGAGGTTTATCGCTCCGGTAGAAGCATTAGTTCGCGCCAATCTCAGACATATTTCGACCGAAGTTCAAAATCGAGATCATTTGGCGCGGGCAGCATCGTGATCCGTATGCGTCAGCCAAAGAAACGATTCTTAAAAACCATGTTTGAACCTGATCCAAAGATGGAAGAATCGTTTATGAAAACCGTGGAAGAAAGGCGCCAAAGAGATGCAAAACTCGGTTCGGCTGCACGCAAAGAAGGCGCGGGATTTTACGATATAACTGCGTGGGCCCTGCCGCTTCAATACGGAGTTGAGACCGCGTTTACCTCTGAAGAGATACCCGTTTCGGGAATGACAAAAATCACTCAAAGACCGCCGAATTCAGGCGGAATTTCGTCAAAACCAACGTATGGTTACGCATTCTCCAGTAGTCAAAACTCCGGTATGAAGCTGGCCGGGAAATTGCTTCAGTTAGACTACCGGGTGGCCTACACTC
>JABDJV010000150.1 GCA_013003295.1 Pyrinomonadaceae bacterium
CCTTAGTACGAGAGGACCGGGATGGACTGACCTCTAGTGTACGAGTTATCGCGCCAGCGGTATAGCTCGGTAGCTATGTCAGGTATGGATAAACGCTGAATGCATCTAAGCGTGAAGCCAGGCCTAAGATTAATTCTGACAGTGAGACTCGTGGAAGACCACCACGTTGATAGGCTGGAGATGTAAGTGCAGTAATGCATTTAGTTGACCAGTACTAATAGTCCCGAGGCTTGACCATAAAATTTGTTTGCGAGCAAATTTTATATCAGGCATACATATACAAATTTGTAAGACATCTAAACTAAATTTTGATTTTTCCGGTGATTTTGTCGGTAGGGTCACACCCGTTCCCATCCCGAACACGGAAGTTAAGCCTACTAGAGCCGATGATACTGCATGGGAGACTGTGTGGGAAAGTAGGAAATTGCCGGATTTACATTTCAGAGCCCATTCACGATAATAGTGAATGGGCTCTTTTTCCGTTTTGAACCCGGGATTTTCATGTTTGCATTCACATCGTGCTAGAAACCAGCCAAAAATTTGATCATTATTTTTATGCGATCTCGTATCTGGTTACGGTATGCGGCTTATTCGCCCTGTTCTTCTCTGGCGGAATCGGCGTTATTGCGCTGGCCTTTTTCATTTTTACTACGGTTTCAGCATGGCTGCTGGAAGATTCCCGCTGGCAATTCTCGGAGAGAATAGGGGTCGTTGTCATTATTCTCGTCATACCGATATTTGTTTTAAACTGGCGGTTTCAGATCCTCGGAAGCGGTGCAGCGCTGGCCACTGGAAGCCTGGCTAGATTGATCCTTTTCCTCTGCGCGATCAAGCTTTTCCAAAAGAAGACCCACCGGGATTGGGTTTTTATCTATATAATCTCGTTTTTTGAGATGCTGCTTGCAGCGGGATTGAGTATCAGTCCGGTCTATTTGGCAATTCTGATCGCTTATCTATTTTGCATGATTTGTGCGATCACGGCATTTGAAGTTCAGAAATCGGCAAAAGATATTATCGAAAAAAAGAAGCTAGCCGCGGATATTAGAGCCTTCTCGCGGAACCGAAAAGATATTCTGGGCCGATCGATCAAGCGCCTCCCTGTCATTTCGTTTGCGTTGCTGGTTTTGACAGTTCTCTTTGCAATTCCGCTGTTTTTTGTCATTCCAAGAGTCGGAGGAGCCGGACTAGGCGGGAACTCGGGCGGTGGTTCGCCGATGACCGGGTTTTCCGATTCGGTTCGATTGGGTGAGATCGGAAAACTCAAGCTCAGCGATGAAAATGTGATGCGTGTTCAAATTGATGAACCTGACCGAGCCCGGATAGGAAGTATATATTGGCGGGGTGTTACGCTGGATAGTTTCAATAATCAGAGCTGGAGCAGATCCCGTCGGCGAAGGCCGGTATTGCCGATTCGAAGCGATATCGGGGAGTTTCTAGTTAATCCAGTGACCGCAACAAGCAGGATTATTGAGCAGACATATTATTTGGAGCCGACGTTCACTTCTGTCTTATTCACCCTGGCAAGGCCGATCACCATCAGGGGTAATTTTACATCGATAAGAAAGGACTCTGACGATTCGATCAAAGTGAACGGACTTGGGTTTGAACGAACCAGCTATTCGATCAAGTCCGATGTTTCGCTTCCCGATCGTGAGGCGTTACGCGCCGATCGAAAAGCGTACACAATGAATTTTCGGAAGTATTTGAGCCTTCCGCGGGGTTTGGATCCTAAGATCAAGCAATTGGCTGACCGCATTGCCAGCGATGCAAATGCGCGGTCTCGGTATGACAAGGCCCGGGCGATCGAAAGGTTTTTGCAGACCCGGTTTGGATACACGCTCGAACTCAGAGCAGGCGGCGCCCAACCGCTTTCAGATTTTCTATTTAATGTTCGCGAAGGGCATTGTGAGTACTTTGCTACGGCGATGGCAATAATGCTGCGCACGCAAGGGGTCGCCACCCGGGTTGTAAATGGTTTTCAAAGGGGCGACTATAATGAGACAGCAGGAGTATATGTAGTTAAACAGCGGGACGCTCACTCTTGGGTAGAGGTATATTTTGCAGAACAGGATGCGTGGATCACGTTTGATCCGACTCCGGCCGCTGGTCAGTATGCCGAGAACCAATCGATCACTGTAGCCGGGCAATTTAACGAGTACCTTGAAGCTCTTGAGACCTTTTGGATCCAATATGTTGTCGCTTACGACAGTCAGGAGCAGCGATCGCTTCTAAATACTTTCAAAGTCGCTATCACTGAATATAAAAACTCTGCTGCGGCTTTTCTATTTGCCGCGCAAACCCAATTGGTGAAGTGGTGGGAAGAAGTACGGGGAGACAAGGGCCTGCAGGCGAGTGTGATCGCCATTAGTTACGCGGTCGGATATCTGATTCTCGGAATTTTGGGGATCTTGATTTTGATCTGGTTCTTAAAACGAATTGTTCGCTTGGCGATTTGGAGCAGATTGGCAAACTGGTTGCGAATTAAGAACGAAGCGACCGTGGTCGAGTTCTACGAAAGAATGCAGAGGGTTTTAAAAGATAATGGCTATGAGAGGAAGCCGCATCAGACTCCTTTAGAATTTGTATCGGCTCTAAAGATGCCCGAGGCCGTAAGGATCACCGAGAAATACAATCGGGTTCGATTTGGAGAAAAAGCGCTGACCAGGGAAGAATCGAAAGAAATTGAGTCTTGGTTAAATAGATTATCGCAAAACGACCCGGGCTAACATGGCACGCTAGAATAGGCTTGATCCGCGAAGCTGCGTTTCACGATTCTTAGGCTCGATCGACGTTTCAACGAGCGGTCCTGAAAGGTCGGGTATGTCCGAAGTAGCCGTTCATTTTCGCTGAAGTTGGGTTAAATATAGTAAGAACAAAATGAAAACGGATAAAAAGAAAGTTGGATTTGTCAGTCTTGGATGCCCAAAGAATCTTGTTGATTCGGAAGTGATAATGGGGCAGCTTCAAGACGCTGGCTATGAAATAACGAACAGTGCGGACGATGCGGAAACGGTCGTCGTGAATACCTGCGGTTTTATCGAATCGGCGAAGGAGGAGTCGATAGAGGCGATTCTTGAGGCGACCCAGATGAAGGCGGATGGGAAAGCAAAACGTGTCGTCGTGGCAGGTTGTTTGGTCGAGCGGTACCGGGACGAACTGATGAAGGATCTTCCGGATGTTGATGCGTTTATCGGAACAAATCAGCTCGACAAGATCATCGACGCGACCGAAAAAGATAAAAAAGATTTTAGCGAAACTCAGTTAACTCCTATTGGCAACAAAACGGCTACCTATCTTTATGACGAATACACTCCGAGGCTCCGCGCAACGGATTCGCATACCGCTTTCATAAAGATTGCTGAAGGCTGCGACCGGCCGTGTGCATTTTGCTCGATACCCTCGATGCGGGGCTC
>JABDJV010000158.1 GCA_013003295.1 Pyrinomonadaceae bacterium
ACTTATTTCAGCGATAGTTCCAACCCTGAGAAGCGCCATTTGAACTACCGGTACACTGGCGACCGCATACACACTGGATAAATTGGACAAAACAAAAAGTGTAGTACCGACTCCGATTCCCGCCCCCGGATTGACCGGACGTTCAGTTACCATCCCTGCTGCCGGTGCATAAATGGAAACAAGCGATGTGTCTTTTTTATGGTTGTCTGCATCGTGTGTTTCAATCTCCACACCAAGCGATTTCATTTCATCGCGTATATGACGGAGATCAACCTGTGCGGTTTCCACTTCAGATTTTGATTCCTGAATCTCTTTGTTGAGTGAGATGTTTCTCTGAAAATCGTATTCGGCTTTGGCGGTTTTATAGTTTGTTTCCGCTGCGATCAGGTCTTTGCCCGCCCCCGCTTCTAGTTCAATTAAGCGTCTGATTCGCCTAAGAGTCGCATTGGCCTCATCCAATTTGGCTTTTGCCTGAAGGACGGAAACGCGATTTTCAGTTTTCTGCACCCGGGTAAAATTTCGTTCAGCAATTCCCAGCTTTGTTTCTGCTTCGTGCATTTTGCCGTGTAATTGGGCGATCTGCGGACTGGAAATTACCGCGAGCAGAACGCCTCGTCCGACATAGTCACCGACGGTTGCATTCATTTTCTCAACTCGGCCGCTAACGAGTGGAGTTACATTCTGCAATTGCTGGGGATTATTCTCGATTGTTCCCGTGGTTTTCAAAAGTGCGATTGCCGGACGTAAAGTAACGCCTTCGATCTCAAGATTTGCCGATTTAAGTGCTTCCGTTTCGAGCCTGACTTCGCGTCCTTCATTTTCATTGTGTCCATCGGCGGCGGCTTCAACATTCGGATCTGTTACCGCATTACCGGTTTGCCTCAATCCGATTATCAGTGCAACTGAAAGTGCGACGATTCCGACAATTGTCAGGGTTACAATCCAGGGCACAAGTCGGCGGTTGCTCTTTTCGCTGTTTGTTTCGTCCACGTTAGCTTCATCGTTTTTATTTGATTGCACCTGGTCATTCTCAGGTTCCTTATCGTATTCAACTTCCGGGACATCGGTTTCAACGACTGCCCAATCTTCGCCTTCTAATTCTTCCAATTCTTTTTTATTTTCTGACATATGAATTACTCAACTTTTTTGATTAAAAATTTATGCCCAGAGCGATGAAAAAATCCGCATTTGCACGGTATCGCTCGTTTAGGACTTCGGTAAGATCTCGGTTAGCGTCTAGCAATCTGCGTTGCTCATTGATCAAATCGGTAATTTTTAATTCTCCGATCTCATAAACGCTCCGAATTGTTTCGACATTTTTTCGTGAACGCGGCAGAACTGCGGTTTCGAGCCTCGATAAAGCCTCTTCTGTGGCTTCGATTCTTGCAAAAGCAGTTGCCACTTCGTTTTTGATAACCTGCTCGGCAAAAATTCTCTTTTCCTGAGCGAGACGAATTGCAATTTCCGCTTCGGCTTTGGCACCCTGGTTCTTATTTAAAATCGGCAACCCGATCGCAACCCCAAATGTTACGCTCCGATCTCTTTCGACGAAGCTCCCTCGCGGATCATCAACTCCCGCCCGTCCTTGTCTATATCTGGTGTATGCCGTTACATCGGGTTTGCTTTGTGAACGGATCAGGCGAAGTCCCGCAGTTGCCAGTTCTTCTTCAAGTTCGGCAACACGAATTTCGGGACGATTGCTTAATGCGACTCTGAAGGCTGTGTCGATGGTGACGGGTAGATTCGGAAGAGTTGCGACTGCCAAATCTTCGCGTAATTTTAGAGGTTCCTGATAACCGATTCCGGCATAGAATCGCAATCTGGATATTTCGGACCGCAATCGGCCTTCGACCAGACTTCGTCTTGCACGGAGCCTTTCAACCTCCGTCTGCAATAGACTAAGTTCAAGTGGCGAAGTTTCGCCTTCATTTACGCGAATCTGTACAAACCGGGTAGTTTGTGTGTCCAACTCAAGCAGGTCTTCGAGGACCTTCAGTTCCTGCAAAGCCGCAAGTGCTCCTGAATAAGATACTAAGATTTGAGCTGTTAGTTCCCTTTTACCAGTGGCAATTTCGGCTTCCTTAAGCGTAATGTTGGCTTCCGCCAGATCCATCCGCTTTTGCCTCTGGTTGTAAACGTCCAATGGCAAGGCAAGGCCGAAACTGAATTCGCCGTCGCCCGCCGAACCGACAAACCGTCCGGAAGATTGTTCGATTTCAAGCGTCGGATTCTGCCTGAGCCTGGCCTGCTGAAGCCGGGCTCTAGCCATTTCGACCTCGAGCATGGCAATCTTGATTTCGCCGTTGTGCGCAAATGCTCGTTTTACAATCTCTTGGAGTGCGACACCATCTGTTTGGCTGTAGTAGGACGGCAGGATCGATTTTTCAATCCTCTTTGCCGTTTCTTCTTTTAAATTCTCTTCAACTTCGGTTTGAGATGCCTGCTCCAGTGCTTCTCGATTTTGAGCGATCTGAGTCTGCGCTTCTACAGACCCTTGGAAAACCAAAGGAAATAGTAGTAGTCCCACACTGAACACAGTGCGGCCTAGTGTTTGAATATTCATTTTTTTGCTTAACTTCTTACTAAAAGCTTGGGAAAAAATGCTTACGCAAATCTTTTCAATAAATGAAAAAAGTTGGGCAAACTTTCAGTTAGTGCGGAAAGGTTTAAGCAGATTTAGGTGGATGGAATATTTCGAAGGACGCTGATTTGGGCTTATTGCTTTCGTAGTGAATGATTTTTTGCGAGGCTTTGATTCTATCCGGTGGAGACAAGTCAAAATCAATGTAGCTGACAACAATGTGAGAACAGCTGGTTATACACTCTCCTTCATCCGAACAATCCTCGTCTGAATTGTGATGTTCGTCTTTTTTAGAAAAGCTAACTTGTTTTGATCTGGAAGACTCTGCCTGAGGTTTTTTGGTAATACACCCGTCTTTGTCTACCGTATGGTGTAAGGCCGGAATGCCGACATTTTCACTGCCGTGAATAGATTGGAGGACACTAATATCGGCCAAAACATATAGCATCAAGAATAGCGCGACGCAATAAATGACCGCGCTTCTTAATCGTTTTATCTGTGTTTTTCGCCGAGATAAAGGCATACTGTCCCTGTTGTTAGAAATAGCACAAGGGATTCAATAATTCAATGATATTAAAGTTGTCATTATTCTTTCTCCTTATCTTCCCATCATGTATCTACGGAGTTTTCGTACAGTCGAACGTAAAAACTAGATCTCTATCTAAACTTGAATCAGCGATATCCATGATCCCGCAGCCCATGGGATTCCTAAACAAGAGCTACCAGGGCTTCTTGGCTGTGATAAAGAAGTATAAAAACCCTGAAAAAACCATAAGTAGGCTCAGGGCAGAGAAGATCCGCAGGACCCAGTTGTTGAAATCATCTCGACCGATAAAATCCATGGTATGCAGCATCCACAGAAAATCGAAAACGCGCCAATTGCTTGTTCTAAATGACTGCACCTGCCCGCTTTCCGCCGACAAATAAACCGTCAGGTTTTCCGCGTGGTCAAACGAAACTGCCCACACGGGTGTTAGCTTTTCCCTATATTCGTGGTGTGAACC
>JABDJV010000166.1 GCA_013003295.1 Pyrinomonadaceae bacterium
GTGGGGGATCAGTAATCCAAGGCTTGAACCCTGGGGAACATTCGGAAATGGCTGGTCGATCGAAAATTACTCGGTCGAAATGATCAGCCCAAGCTATGATCGAATAGCCGCTATGCCCCTGGCATGGAGCCCTTCGACAGATGGCGTAGTTTCAGGCGAACCAATGGTCGTTACGATAACGTCTGAAAAGGACTTCGCAAAATATCGCGGAAAACTGAAAGGTGCGATTGTATTGGACGGCAGTTTCCCGACCGATAAGTTCGAAGATCGCTTCAATGTGCTGACCAAAAGGTTTAAGGACGGAGAACTTGCGGAAAACTCGAAGCAGATCGATCCGTTAAAGGGAGGCCAAAAATATATAGATGAGCAGAAAGGCTGGGAAACGTATCTGAAGGGCAAGAAGGCGATCATCAAGTTTCTGCGCGATGAAGGAGTCGGGGCGCTAATTCAGCGGAGCAGCTTCAAACATGGCGTTGTCAGGGCCGCCGGATATTATGAGACAAATTCTGCAAATAATGTTCCGGCGTTTGTGATTTCCCGCGAACAATATGCGCGGATCATACGCTTAAAAAAGCGAAAGGTTACGGTGCAGTTGAAATTAAGCTTAAATACGAAGTTTCATAGTGATACCACCGGCTATAATCTCATTGCGGAAATTCCGGGAACCGACCCAAAGCTAAAGGACGAGATCGTTCTTCTTGGCGGTCATTTTGATTCCTGGCATGGGGGGACGGGTGCCGTAGATAACGCCGCGGGCTGCATCGCAATGATGGAAGCGGTAAGAATCCTAAAAGCAATCGGCGCGAAACCACGGAGGACAATACGAATAGCATTATGGTCGGGGGAGGAACAGGATTATTTTGGTTCGTTCAATTATGTCAAGAAACACTACGGTGATCCAAAAACCAAGGTCCTCAAAACCGACCATGAAAAACTCTCGGCTTATTTCAACCTAGACAATGGCTCCGGAAAAATCCGCGGCGTTTATCTACAGGGTAATGAATCAGCCCGGCCGATCTTTGAGGCCTACCTTAAGCCCTTTAACTATCTTGGAGCGAAATCTCTGACTTCTTTAAATACCGGCGGAACCGATCATATGGTATTTGACGCCGTGGGACTGCCCGGATTTCAGTTTATACAGGATCCGCTTGATTACAGCACCAGGGCGCATCATTCGAATTTGGATGTACTCGAGGCGGTTAATCCCGACGATATCAAAATTAATTCGGTGATCGTTGCTAGCTTTGCCTACCATACGGCGATGCGGGATGAGCGGATTCCGCGAAAGTAGAGCTCGGTTTTTGGGAACAGTAAAAGGGACGCGAGATAGCGTCCCTCTTTTTTCACATATATCAGGCCAGTTTACAAAACTCCTTCCCTTTGCAAATGTGCCCACATCCAGTTTTTCGAGCCGGCATCAGATTTATCCGCTCCGGCAATTCCGCCGTGGGTCGTTTTAAATTCCCTGGCGACAAGGTTTACCGAAGGCGCCGCCGTCTTGCCGCAGGTTGGGAAAAGCTTTCGTGCTTTCCAATCCTTATCGGTTGCTATTGCGTGGTAGCAATTTACAACGTTGCCGGGAATAAAGTTTAGGAAGTCTCCCGTCGAACCATCCTGGTCAACCGCATCAAATAAAAACATCGCATCGATCTTCTGTTTATGGCCGGCCCGATGCAGGTCGAGGGCCACTTGTATGCAGGCCGCTGCGCCGCGGCTCCAGCCGACCAAAAAGATCTTTCCCCTATTCGTTTTGATGAAGCGGGCCGCTTCGTTAGACATCTTTCGGATATTTATACCGCTTGGCCCCCAGGAGATCGCTGCCGGCCCTTCAATATACCTCTTTGGAAGCTCTTTCGTGCTTTTATAAACGTCCCAGACATAATACTTGTAATTGTTTTCTCCAAAAATCGTGGGGGAACTTCCCTCAAGTGCAACTAGCATAAATTCTCCTTGTCTCCTTCGTCTACAAAAAAATCGGACGTATCGTTTCGAATAGTTCCGCAAAAAAGGGTTAGCGTTTCAAAAGTGTGGTTTCTTAAAGAATACTGTAAAAACCAAGACGTTCCAAATATCGAAATTTTGCACAAAATCACGTTAAATTATGAAGTGACAAACAGGCGGGATGCCTCGGATCATGGTCTGCGGTTCAGAATTCCGCGATATGTAAAATAAAGCTCGTTTTGCTACAATTAAACCAGTTAGAAAAAACTTTGTGAGGTTAATATTACTTATATGACGGATTTGAAAGAACCGGTAATAATTAGTGCAGCCAGAACTGCGACCGGTAAATACTTGGGGAGCTTGACGCCGTTCTCGGCCACCGATCTCGGCGCGATCGCCGTTAAAGAAGCGGTCACCAGAGCCGGTATCGAAAAAGCAGATGTAGATGAGGTGATCATGGGCTGTGTCGTCCAGGCCGGACTTGGACAGGCTCCCGCTAGACAAGCAGCTATAAAGGCTGAATTGCCGGCTGAAGTCTCGGCGTTAACGGTAAATATGGTTTGCGGATCGGGGCTCCGGGCCGTTTCGCTGGCTGCTCAGGCAGTGAGATTAGGTGACTCCGATTATGTTGTTGCCGGAGGAATGGAATCAATGTCAAATATTCCCTATTCTCTTCCCGACGCCCGTTCCGGGCATCGAATGGGAAACAAGACTGCTGTTGACCTTATGATCCATGATGGATTGTGGTGTCCATTTGAGAATTGGCATATGGGGAATACCGGTGAGGTCGTTTCGGAAAAATATCAGATCGGACGCGGAGAACAGGATGAATATGCCTATAACTCTCACCGCAAAGCAATGGAAGCGCGAGATTCCGGCAAGTTTGATGAAGAGATCGTCACGATCGAAATTCCCCAACGGAAGAAAGATCCTATTTCCTTTGATAAGGATGAGACGATTCGTGATGATACGTCGGTGGAAGGTTTAGGCAAGCTTCGTCCGGCATTTAAGAAAGATGGCGGAACCGTTACTGCGGGGAATGCGCCAAGCGTAAACGACGGCGCATCGGCTGTGGTCGTAACGTCGTCTGAGAAGGCAAAGGAGATGGGGGTTGAACCGCTCGGAAAGATCGTCGCATACGCGACCAGCGGGATCGAGCCAAAGCTGATAATGATGGCTCCGGTCCAGGGGGTGAAAAACGTTCTTGAAAAGGCGGGATGGGCCATGAATGAGGTCGATCTGTTTGAGCTCAACGAGGCCTTTTCCGTGCAAGCGCTTGGAGTTATGCAAGAGCTCGGGCTTGATATGGCAAAGGTGAATGTAAATGGCGGTGCCGTAGCACTTGGACACGCGATAGGTAATAGCGGTTCACGGGTATTGACGACGCTTCTTTACGAGATGAAACGACGTGATGCGAAAAAGGGAGTCGCTGCCCTTTGTCTTGGGGGAGGTAACTCAGTCGCGATGGCGGTTGAGCGATAGGTACTTTTTTGCAAATTGCTAACAGGTAAAACCGGGCGACAACTATTGTGATCAACATGGATATCCTAAAATTCTTCACAAGAGTTGTCGTTTATCTTTTTTCAATCATTTGCGTTCTCCTGACCCTTCTTCCACTCTTGAAATTCTCACATTGGACCATCAGGATCGGAGACTTTCCGCGGGTTCAAATCGGTGTCCTGTGCTTAATTCTGAGTTTAATTCTGGCTGCGCTGAGGACCTTTCAAATCACCGATCTGATCCTCGTGGCTGCACTACTATGCAGTGCCTTATATCAATTTTACCGAATTTATCCGTATACGTTCATCGCTGCAAGAGAAGTCGAAGCAAGTAAAACAAACGATACGTCTTCGAATATCAAGCTGCTGATCGCAAACGTGCTGATTGAAAACCGCGACTCCGAAAAACTGCTCTCGCTGATCGAAGAATATGATCCGGATGTAATCCTTTTAGCGGAAGTTGACGGATGGTGGATCGAAGCAACAAAACAACTTGAAGAGCGATATCCGTTTACTGTGTTGCATCCGCTCGACAACGCCTACGGTATCGCCTTTTTTTCAAAATTGGAGCTAGTGTCTCCCAGACTTCGATTTCTGGTTGAGAAGGATGTTCCCTCGGTCGAAACTGAGATTAAATTGAGAAATGGAAAAATCATCAATTTCTACGGACTTCATCCGAGGCCGCCTATCCCGGGAGAGAAGCTTTCTTCGGAAACCCGCGATGCCGAATTGCTGATCGCCGCAAAAGAGATACAGGGTTCCGACCAGCCGACGATCGTCGCAGGCGATTTTAATGACGTCGCCTGGTCGGAAACGACCCGGCTATTTCAACGTATCAGCGGGCTCCTGGACGCACGCATAGGGCGAGGATTCTACAATACTTTCCACGCGGATCATTTTTTCCTAAGGTTTCCGCTCGATCACGTCTTTCAATCAAATCATTTTCGCCTGGACGAGATTCAGCGCTTAGGTTCGATAAATTCGGATCACTTTCCGATCTTTGTATCCCTGACTCTGGAATCCACCGCCGATATAACCCAGGATGAGCCCGAATCCAATGAAGCGGAGGAAAAAGAGGCAAATCAAAAGATCGAGGAGGTTAAAGAATAAACCTGCAAATAAACGACCGCGATTCGTTCGATTTATAGAACATTTAATCTGTTAGAATCGTAAAAAACAATGGACGAGACGCCTTCTAGGGCCGGAATGAAAGGAGAATAAGATGACTTATAGAGAGCACACTAAACTTTTGGCGGGTTTTTTCTTTATTTCAGGCGTACTGCAAACACTCGGTTGGGTATTGGTTGGCGGTTGGATGGGAGGGAACTGGCTTCTTCTGATGTTTGGGCTGTTTTATATGCTTACTGGCTGGAAACTGCAGAACGACCAGTCTGACGCAAAGATCTTTGGGACCATAGCGAGCGTATTGTGTCTGCCGAATTTGCCGCTGGGCACGGCGCTGGGGATTTACGGATTGTGGTTTTTTTGGTTTCGCAGATAAGCAGTTGAATTTCGGACGTGAAAATCTGGAACCTGAGTGAAATCGATGTTTATTTATAAAGAGGGTTTTTAGCAAGTAAAATGGAGAAAAATAATGACAGCGAAAGATCATAACAAATTACTGGGAATATTCTTCCTGATCAACGCGGGCCTTTCAGCGTTCGGCGGTTTGATTGCAACCATTATTTACGGCGGTATGGGAGCGATGCTGCTTTCGAATGCACGAAAATCAGAAGATGATGATCGGCGGAATTTTCCTCGGGGCCTCGATTTTAATTGGGTTGCTGGTACTTGTATTTGCAGGTTTTTATGGATTCACCGGCTGGAAAGTGTATAAAGAACAGAAAATCGGACGAATTCTTGGGATAATTGCCAGCAGTTTCAGCCTTCTAAGCCCGCCGCTTGGTACTGCCTTAGGAATCTACGGCCTGTGGTTTTTGATCGGGAACGAAGGAAAATCATTTTACGAAGGAGGCAATATTGCCGCTCCCGGTCCGCCGCCTGCGCCAAACAGTTGGAAATAGCTAATAGCGAACGGAGAAAATATGACCGCACGAGACCACAGCAAAACGCTCGGGATCTTTCTGATGATTCATGGCGGGCTAAACCTTCTAATTCTGGCTTTGGTGACGCT
>JABDJV010000171.1 GCA_013003295.1 Pyrinomonadaceae bacterium
GTATAAAGGGACGCTGCCGGGTTCCCGGTTCAAGTCGATGACCCAACGCGAATACTTTGCGTAGATCATCGTTACTCCCAACGAGGGTGCAAAATCATAAAGGGAATCGAGATACCAATCCGTGTCATCAAGAACATCCAGCTGTTTTTTGACAAACTTGCCGGAGAGTTCATTTGGAAATTCGACTCCGCAATGAGGAATGCTCAACACAAACGGAACCTTTTTCGAAGTTGGCTCTACCAATTTATACGGAATGCTATCAGCCGACATATTTCGAAAAGATACTATAGTTTCGGCTTATATTGGAAATTGAGAAGCCTAAGGCTGATCAATATCACCACGATCGTAACGCCGACATCCGCAAGGATCGCCAAGGCCAGATTGCTCATTCCAAAAATTGCAAGAAGGACAAAAATGATCTTGATACCTACCGCCAACACCGTATTAAACCGAATAGTTGAAATGGTTTTTCGTCCCAGTGCGATCAAAAACGGTATCAATTCCAGCCTGTCGTTCAGAATTGCGACATTCGAAGCCTCGATCGCCGTGTCGCTTCCGGCCGCGCCCATCGATATCCCAACCGTCGATGTAGCAAGTGCCGGCGCATCGTTTACGCCGTCTCCGACCATTCCGACCGATCCAAATTCATCCAGCAATTCCTTGATCGCATCGGCCTTGTCTTCGGGAAGCATTTCCGATTTCACTCGATCGATACCGACTTCCTCAGCGATCGTAAGCGCGGGAAAACTATTATCCCCGGTCAGCATCACCGGAACTATCCCCATTTTTCGAAGCTCCGCAACCGCAGTCGTACTTTCCGATTTGATCTCATCGGCCAACGCAATTATCCCTTCGACTTCGGAATTACTGCTCGTTACTATCGACGTCTTTCCCTGCTTCTGCAGGGTCTCGACTTGCTTTACAATTTCGTCCCGGACAAAATGCTCCTCGGTAATAAACGGAAGCTTTCCGACGCAATGATGAGTGTCATAGCAGACAACGCAGTCTGCTTTGACTCCTTTTCCCAGAACCGCCTGAAAGTTCTCAGCTTTATGAAGATCAAGTTTTTCTGCACGGGCAGCGGTGGTGATCGCATGAGCAAAAGGGTGCTCTGAATATGTTTCGATACCGCCCGCGCATGCAAGCAAGTGTTCTCGGGTGTTGTCGCCAAATGGAATTACATCCGTGACCTTTGGTTTTCCGTATGTAAGCGTCCGGGTCTTGTCCATGGCGAGCGCTTTGATCTGACCCAATGCCTCGATATATTTTCCTCCTTTTACCAAAACTCCGCGGCTTGATGCGCTGCCGACCGCCCCGTAAATAGAAATTGGGGTGGAAATTACCAGTGCGCACGGACAAGCGATCACCAACAGTGTAAGTGCCTCCAAAAACCACGGTTCGAAAGGCTTGCCAAGTAAAAGCGTCGGAACGGAAACGATCAAAACCGCGATGAATATTATCGTCGGCGTGTAATAGCCTGAAAATGTTTCGATAAATTTCTGTGTTTTAGCCTTTGTTTTTGTCGCTTGAAAGGTAGAGGTTATGATCTTTGCAAGCGTAGAATCCTTCGAGAGCCTGGTTACTTTCGCCTCAAGATATCCCTGCATATTTAATGTCCCGGCAAAGATCTGATCTCCGGCGTGTTTGTCTCGAGGGATCGGCTCGCCGGTGATCGTCGATTCATCGACCGACGAAACACCCTTCAAAACCTCGGCGTCCATCGCGATCATATCTGCCGGTTTTACTACCAAAACATCACCGATCTCGATTTTATCGAGTTCGGTTTCGGTGACGTCTTCGCCGCTTTTTATATTCGCCGTTTTCGGGGTTCGGTCGACTAATGCCTGAAGGGCCGATTTACTTGTTTCGATCCCATACCGCTCGAGCCGCTCGCCAAGCGCAAAAAGCACTATCACAACTGCCGCTTCCTCATATTGACCTAAGTAAAAAGCCCCAACCACCGCGATCAGCATTAACAGGTTGATACTTTTAAAATTTAGTTTCAAAAGCGCAACCAATCCGTTTTTAATAACTTTCCAACCGATTGCCAGGATGATCGCGGCAAAAAAAGGAAAAGCGATAGGAGGAGGAAGGTGCCAACCTGCAAGAGCGAGAATTTCAAAAAAGCCGACTATCGCAACGCTAAATACCAACCAGCGAAACTTCCGGTCATATCTTAGCCCCTCTGGTTTTTCTTCGGCCGGGGTCTTTTTTGTAAGTATTTTCGTCATCGTGTTTAGCCGTGCTCCAAATGTTCAACACCACGTCTGAATAGGTCGGAAATGTGCTCATCATCGAGCGCATAATACACAATCCGACCTTCCTTACGGGATCTGACCAACCGCAGGTCCCGCATTTGGCGTAACTGGTGAGAGATGGCGCTCTGCGTTACGCCCAACAATGCCGCAATATCGCAAACACAGAGCTCCGTTTTTAGCAGCGCGGAAATTATTCTCACCCTTGTCGGATCCGCCAGCGCCTGAAATGTTCGCGCCAATTTTGTCGCATTTAGCCCATCTATCAGGTGCTTTTCTGATCTTCTTACTTTATCCTCATGAATAAAATTCTCGGCGCATTCGGTAGTTTTTGTTTTCATATAATACTCACCATATCTGAATATATGAGCAGTTATTCATATATTATTCGATATCCGCTTTAAGTCAAATATGAAAGCGACTTTGATCCGCAATATACGTACGCAAAATGGCTAGTCGGACAGAGGTTTTAAATGCAAAAAAAGGACGACAATGAATGCCGTCCTTCTAAATAATGGTGATCCGACCAGGACTCGAACCTGGGACCCAATGGTTAAAAGTCTTAATCATTAGTTTTCTTGAGTTATTTTAACTTTGATTAAGTATCGTATTGCTTGGTCTATAAGAGCATTTAGTTGATTTCCATTGGATTTAGTTTCGCTCAGTTTGGGGTAGTTGGCACACATTTGGCACACAAAATCTGAAACGATACTTACCTAGTCCAACACCAATATCACCTGGAGCATTCCACAGTCCACCATGATTTCGGCACCGGGCCTTCAGGGAGTTTAGTATACACCCAATTTGTCGGTTCGCTGCACCGAAGCGAAGATAAACATCCGCAAACGCTTATATTTAGATATTGAAAGTGCTAACTTAAAATCTTGGAAAAGATATGAACAAAGAGGAACTTAAAACAAATCGGAGGAGACCTTTGGAACGATACTGAAACTCTAGATGGAAATTCTGATTTGAAATCGAATGAGTATTCGAATTGGGTTTAAGGATAAATCTTTCATGGTTACATGCATGAGTAAAATTGGCGTTATAACAAATTGATCTCAAAGTTTTTAGCTCGCCGCGACGCGCCAATTACATAATCATGCCTAGCGCGGATTTCCTTCTTATATAGAGGCTCGAAAAGCGGTTGAAAATCAACCTGAAGATTTGTAAACGCCCAACAGACCGAAAATTCGGCATTGACTCAATTCTTCTCGACATGGTATTAGTAGAAAGTTGAATCTAATGAACGATTGCAGACAGAATATATTTATTCATAAAACTAGAAAGGCAATAACTTCCGCTGTTGCCGTATTTCTCGTGATATATATATTGGCAGATGTTAGTGTTTTGCAGATAGTTCATGGCAGTGAAAATGTCGGTATCCCGCCTCGACACCATTCTATTGACGCG
>JABDJV010000018.1 GCA_013003295.1 Pyrinomonadaceae bacterium
GATTGGCACGGTTGGAACGATGAGGCCCTGCAAAAGGCGGTTAACGAAGATAAGCCGGTGCTGCTCAGCATCGGCTATTCGGCATGTCATTGGTGCCACGTGATGGAACACGAATCGTTTCAAGACGAGCGGATCGCGAAGATCATGAACGAGAACTTTGTAAATATCAAGGTTGATATGGAAGAGCGGCCGGATATCGACAAGATCTATATGAACTTCGTCCAATTGACTACGGGAAGCGGAGGCTGGCCGCTCACCGTTTTTCTGACGCCTGATCAAAAACCATTTTTTGGAGGTACTTATTTCCCGCCGCAGCCCCGTTCCAACATGCCGAGTTTTGAGCAGATCCTTCTCAGTATTCAAAACGCCTGGCAGGACAAGCGGGATGAAATCATGAATTCGGCTGACGATATTCTTGCGGAGCTTCGCCGTGTCGGAAAATCCGAATCCTCGGGTGAAGAGATTTCGGCCGAACTTCTCGAATCCGCATTTCTCAGTTTTGAAAAGACTTACGACCGGGCGAACGGCGGTTTTGGCGGAGCTCCCAAGTTTCCGCCTCCGATGGCGCTTGAGTTTTTGCTTCGTTACCATTACCGCACGGGCAATGAAGAAGCACTGAATATGGTCGTGAATTCGTGCAGAAAAATGGCACTTGGCGGGATCAACGACCAACTTGGAGGCGGATTTCACCGGTACGCTGTTGACGCTACATGGCTCACGCCCCACTTTGAGAAAATGCTGTATGACAACGCGCAATTGGCGGGAATCTACCTTCACGTATTTCAGATAACGAAGGATGAGTTTTACAAAAAGATCGCAGTTGAAACCCTCGAATATGTAAAACGCGAGATGCTTGACGATCACGGCGGTTTCTATTCTGCGCAGGATGCCGACTCTGAGGGTGTCGAAGGAAAGTTTTTCGTATGGACCCCGGAAGAGGTAAAAAGGTGTTTAGGGGATGACGCTGCCCCCTTTCTTTTCTACTACGACATTTCTGATGATGGGAATTTTGAAGGCAAAAATATCCTGAACATAAAAAACTCGATGGCAGAAACCGCAAAGGTCTTCGGCAAGGATATAGCGGATTTGAAAAAGCTGTTGGAGAAGTCTAAAGAAAAGCTCTTTACTGAAAGGGAAAAGCGGGTCAAGCCCTTCCGGGACGAAAAGATAATAACGGCTTGGAATGGCCTGATGCTAAAGGTTTTTGCCGAGGCTTCAGCCGTTATCGGATCAGAGGAATATTTGTCGATCGCGAAAAATAATGCTGATTTTGTGATCGAAAAGATGCAAAAAGACGGGAGGCTCTTACGTACCTGGAAGGACGGTAGTGCAAAACTCGACGCCTATCTCGAGGACTACTCGAATTTCGCCGATGGCTTGTTTGAGCTTTACCAGGTGTCTGGTGAGATAAAGTATTTGGAGGAATCTAAAAGACTTGCGGACTTAATGATTTCCGACTTCTGGGACGAGGGTTCGGGTGGCTTTTATTTTACGTCAAATGATCATGAAGAATTGTTGATCCGTTCAAAAGACTATCTTGATAACGCTACTCCTTCCGGGAATTCCGCAGCGGTCGATATCTTTTTGAGATTGTCAAAGATTCTCGGCGACGAAAACTACCGTCGATTTGCGACCACAGTTTTGAGATTGACGGTTCCTCAGATGATTCGTTATCCGGGGGCCTTTGGACGGTCGTTGGCGGCATCGGAATACTATCTCGGATCGGTCAAAGAGATCGTTATTATTGGCGAAAGAATGAGCGAGCTCGAATCCGCAATCTGGAAAGACTTTGTTCCGAACAAGGTTGTCGCCGTTAGTGCCGATCCTGAGAATGAATCGGAGTTTCTTCCCATCCTAAAAGACCGACAACCGATAGGGGATAAACCAACCGCTTATGTATGCGAAAATTTTACATGTCAAAAGCCGGTAACCGACGTTGACACTCTTATGGATCAGCTCGCCCGTTAAGTTAGTACCGAAGAGTCTGAAGACAAAAAAAAAACACGCTGCCGATCGACAACGCGTTTCTTCAAGAATGTAAACTTAATTACGGCTTAACAGCTTCTTTAACTTTTTCCGCGCCTTCTTTAGCCGCATCCTTAACAGCGTCTTTCGCGCCATCGGCAGCATCTTTCGCGCCATCTTTCATTTTGTCCATTGCGCTTTTGTCGTCACCATCTTTCTTGTCGCCGTCTTTAGCGTCGCCATCTTTCTTGTCGCCATCTTTAGCGTCGCCGTCTTTAGCGTCGCCGTCCTTAGCGTCGCCATCTTTCTCGGCGTTGGCATTGGTGTCGGTTGTTGTAGCGTTGGTGTTAGCTTTCTTGTTAGCATCTTTTTTTGGTTCAGCCGGGCAACCTAATCCCAAAGCACCAATAACCAAAACTGCTGTTATAAGTAGAATCTGTTTCATTTTTAATGTTCTCCTGTCTTCTTCAAAGATAAATTTAATTTCTAGGTAATATATGGCTGACTTCTTCCAGCCACAAATTTCAGTTCGCTATTTCAGAACATTGCTCAATATAAATATCGAATCGTTGTTAGTCAAATGTAAAAATAGTGAAAAATCGATAATTTTCTTGAAATAAACTCAAGATATTAGCGGGATACGCGCGAAATAGTTGAAAAATCGGCACTTCACGTGCAAAACAATGTTGACTAGGTACCGAAAAAAAAGTTACTTTTAAGTAGGGATTATTTCCCAAACTCCGCGTTTCTACGAGATTTCCAGCCATTTTTACCAGAGCATGACCAAGCCGCAAGCAAAAGATCAAAACGGGAACCTCCATAAATCACGAAACATATACCTTGTTTTGACAGTGATTTCCGTGGTGACGCTCTTATTGACATTTTTTATTTCTACCTCAGGTTTGGCTCTTAGTACAAAAATATTCTGCTTTATCGCAGTCGTTGTAATTTACGCCCTGGCTGCGTCAGGATTTTATTTCCGGCTCGCAGGAAAGGGCGAAGATTCGTCCGACGCGGGAGATGCAGGCGCGGACTTTGTTTTTGATCCGGATATTGAAGAAAAGCTTTCAATTTTGGACGAAGCAAACGCTTTCTTCAGTGCATCGCTAAAGCCTAAAGACATGTTTCGATTGATTTCAAGCCGCGTCAATGAGGTCGTTCAATTTGAAACTTGTGCCTTGTTCTCACTTGACGATGAAAGCAAATTGAATGTGCAGTTTGCAACCGGAAAAAATGCCAACTCCTTTCCGAAGGTCTCCATCGGATGTGACGAAGGGCTTGCCGGAAAAGCGCTTTTCAGCGAAAAGATCGAGCTCGATCCAAAGCTCCGGCTAGAAAGAAGGGCGCTCCCCAAATCATTGCTTGAGGGTTTGAATTCTGCGGTCGCTGTGCCGTTGGTAAAGGCCGGAGAGGTTTTTAGCGTGATCGTACTATACGGGCACGATGAGGAAAATTTCGAGGAAGATTCGATCGATTTGCTGGAGGCGATCGGCGAACGAGTGTCTCCGCTGCTAAGCAGTTCGTTTACTTTTGAGAAGAGCCTCTCGAACGCTATGACCGATGCGCTTACGGATCTACCGAATGAGCGCGCATTCCACCTTGTGCTTGAAAATCAGATCGCGGAATCGCAAAGGTTTCAAACTCAAAGGCCGCTGACGATTCTTACCTTTGATATTAAAGACTTTAGTGAGTTCAACGGGAAATACGGACACGCCGCCGGCGACCGGATATTGAAGTTTACGTCAGACATTATCAGCAGCCAGCTGCGAAAGATGGATTTCCTATCGCGGTTTAAGAACGACGAGTTTTGGGCGGTTATTCCTACAGCGAACGCAGAGCTGGCAAGTTCAGTCATCCAGCGTATTGAAAACTCACTCATCGAAAAGCAGTTTCCACTCTCTGATGGCGAAAACTATGCCGTTAGGCTGAATATTGGTATAGCGACATTCGGAGATGACGGCGAAACAGCGAAGCAACTGCTGCAAATTGCAGGCCTTAGGAAGAAGCAGGCAAAAATCGATGACAGCGGTTCTGTGATCCTGTTCCCGAAGAAGCTAGTCAAATAGGCCGGTAACGATTCCCATATCTATAATTTGTGTTGCAAAACAGGTCTTTGCGGTGTTCTTTTAATGAACGCCACAGAATTGGTGCGGCTTGAGCATCATGGCAACATTTGATGAACCTTTTCTTTATTTGAAGCGTTTCACATATAGAGGATTAATTTTTGAGGTTTAGATATGTTAACCGGAGAAAAATTAGGACGATATGAAATTGACCGTTTGATCGGTTCCGGCGGGATGGGTGAAGTTTACCTGGCAAATGACGAGCAGCTTGATCGTAAAGTCGCGCTCAAAGTTTTGCTGCCGGAATTCTGTTCCGACGAAGAGAGAGTTCAGAGGTTTAAGCTAGAGGCAAAATCAGTCTCAGCGCTAAATCATCCGAATGTGATCACGATCCATGAGATCGTTGAGGACGATGAAAAGATTTTCATTGCGATGGAGCATGTCGACGGAGTTACGCTGCGTGAAAGAATTGAATCACGCGATCTATCACCGTTGGACTCGATAAAGATCGCCGAACAAGTTGCAGGGGCCCTGTCCGTTACCCACGAGGCGGGGATCATTCACCGGGACATTAAACCTGAAAATATAATGGTCCGTCATGATGGGTATGCGAAGATCCTGGATTT
>JABDJV010000205.1 GCA_013003295.1 Pyrinomonadaceae bacterium
ATGCTGTATGAATCGCTCCACGAGAAGATACTGCCGTTGCCGGATGAGATCGAAGTCTATCCCGCCCACGGAGCGGGCTCGCTTTGCGGAAAATCACTTTCAGACGAAACGTGGTCGACGCTTGGTAAGCAGAAACAAATGAATTACGCCTTGCAGCCAATGAGCAAGGAAGAATTTGTAAAGATCGTGGCCGCTGATCAACCCGAGGTCCCGGCTTACTTCCCAAAAAGCGCGGCTAAGAATCTTGAAGGCTCGGCAAGCCTCGACGAGCTGCCCAAGCCAAAGACGCTGACCACCGAAGAAGCCGAACAATTTGACGGTGTCGTTTTGGATATTCGTGAACGCGAAGAATACGGCGCCGGGCACATACCAAACGCAATAAACATAGGCCTTGCCGGACAATTCGCATCATGGGCAGGAACGCTCATTTCAATAGGAAGCCCGATTGCCGTCGCAGCTGACGATCAGGATCAAATTGACGAAGCCGTAATGCGGCTTGCGAGGGTAGGTATAGAAACGGTAAAAGGGTCGATCCTGATGGCGGATTTTACGGGCGAGAAACAGACCATAACGCAGGTTCCGGTTGGAGAGGTAAATGATAAGACGTCTGATGAAATCCAATTTGTGGATGTTCGCCGGCCAGCCGAACACGCAAACGGACACGCCTCGCAAACGATAAATCTACCGCTTGACGTGTTATCGCGAGAGGTCGACAAGCTGAACCCGGAAAAGCCGACATACGTGATCTGTCAAAGCGGCTATCGGTCGAGTATCGGAACGAGCATTTTGGAGAATGCCGGCATCAAAGAGGTCTATAACGTAACCGGCGGGACAAATGCCTGGGTGGAAGCTGGATATGAAACGGAAGTTTCGGCCACGGCATGTGCCAGTTCTTAAATAAATTTAAAAGGGCGGCCCGGGGATCCTACCGGAGCCGTCTGTTTTTTCGGAGGTATAGCAATGAAATTATTTTTAACAGCAATTTTTATATTCACAATATTTATGTTTTCTGCCTGCGAAACGCAGAATAGTGCCGAAGAAATAAACGCAGTAAACGATAAAACGATAAAAGAAAAGGTAGATTCAGTGCCGGCGAATGAAGCGAAACCAGAAGAGACCGAGTGCAAGATTTGCGATTTTGACTTCAAGAATTACAAAGGAAAATTGGATAAAAATGAGATCAAAGGGCTTTTACTTGCGCTGAACGACGAGTATTTGGCCTGGGCTATATACGAGCAGGTAAATAAAGATTTTGATGATCCGAGACCGTTTATAAACATCCAAAAAGCCGAGGCGCGTCACCGTGACCGCCTTGTCCGCCTTTTTGAAAAGTATGAAATGCCGGTCCCAAAAAACAAATGGATCGGAAACGCTCCTACATATTCCAGCGTCGCCGAGGCCTGCAAAGCGGGAGTCGACGCAGAGATCGCCAACCGTGATCTATATAAACGGCTTTTTAAAACTACTGAACGGGACGACATCCTGACGGTCTATAAAGATCTCCAGAGAGCTTCTGCGGAAAACCACTTGCCGGCATTTGAACGATGCGGACAAGGGAGGGGCCGCGGAAAAGGCTTCGGACGAGGGCGCGGCAAAAACTAATAATATGCTCGGTGCACGGCTGAAATCCGACCAATTTAGCCATGAGCTGAAGACCATCGGGCCCCATCGGTTAAATAACTACCGCTTCTAAATAAACTCTCGGAACAAAAAAGCGGCAAACCATCATAGTTTTCGACAAAAGACAGAATGTTTGATACAGCGGCATCGGGAAATCGTGCAGATACTTCAAAACATGGGCGTAAGAGTAACCTTTTACGAAAGGTCTTCCCTATCTCGGGATGGGTCTCAAACTACAGAAGAGAAGATCTGATCGGCGACTTAATGGCGGGCCTGATTGTGGCCATCATGCTCGTTCCTCAAAGCATGGCCTACGCGATGCTCGCCGGATTGCCACCGCAGGTCGGGCTGTATGCAAGCATTTTGCCCCTGATAATCTATGCGGTCTTTGGTTCAAGTCGGGTGTTGGCGGTCGGACCTGTCGCCATGGTCTCATTGCTGACCCTAAGCGGGATCGGCGCAATTGCTCAAGCCGGAACGGCCGAATTTGTTGCACTCGCTTTGATCCTGGCTCTCATGACCGGAGTTATTCAACTTCTGATGGGAATCGCCAGACTCGGTTTTCTGGTAAATTTCTTGAGCCATCCGGTCCTGGTCGGATTCACTTCTGCTGCGGCGTTGGTCATCGGGTCCAGCCAGCTCAAGCATATTTTTGGGATCGATGTAGCAAGGACCGAGCATCCGTACCAATTATTCATAAATGTTGCAAATAATCTGCCCGAGACAAATCTGATCGCATTGGGAGTGGGAGCAGGAAGCATTTTCGTTTTGCTTTACTTTAAGTACTTTTTTAAGAGAAATCTTCTAGGCCTGGGATTTGGATCCGGGATTGCCGATACCCTTAGCAAAGCCGGGGCACTATTGGTTGTTTTGGTAAGTACATTGATTGCATGGGGAATTGCACTCGATTCCGGGTTCGGATTAAAGATCGTCGGGGAGATCCCGGCCGGCCTTCCGCCCCTTACGTTTCCGTCACTTCAAACATCGCAAATCATCGCGCTAATTCCGATCGCGTTGATCATCTCACTGGTTGGATTTATGGAAAGTATTTCTATCGCAACCACCCTCGCAAGCAGGCGCCGCCAAAAGATCGACCCAAATCAGGAACTGATAGCTCTGGGCGCTGCAAATGTAGGCGCTTCTGTGACCGGCGGATACCCCGTAACGGGAGGCCTGAGCCGCTCGGTCGTGAATTTCAGCGCCGGTGCCAATACAAACCTTTCATCAATCGTAACCGCTGTTTTGATTGCCCTTACCGTTCTATTGTTCACACCCCTTTTCTATTACCTGCCGCGGGCAACGTTGGCCGCAATTGTTATCGTCGCGGTAGCAAGTCTGTTTGATCTGAAGTCATTCAGGCACATTTGGGCGTATAGCAAGACCGATGCAGCTGCGCTGCTCGCGACTTTCCTGGCCGTTCTTGCTTTTAATATCGAGATCGGAATCGGCGTCGGCGTCGCAACCGCGCTGGTGTTACACCTTTACCGGACAAGTAAACCTCATGTTGCCGTCGTCGGACGTGTTGGCGAAACCGAGCACTTTCGCAACGTGCTGCGGCACGAAGTTAATACCTGTCCGGACGCCTGCGCAGTGAGAATTGATGAAAGCCTATATTTTGCCAATACACGGGAGTTGGAGAATACCCTGCTAAGTGCCGTTGCTGATAACCCGGAACTGAAAAATATAATCCTGATCTGCAGCGCGGTAAACTTTATTGATTCAAGCGCATTAGACACCCTCGAAAGAGCCGTAGATGAATTGCGCGACGCCGGTGTAAATCTATATTTAGCTGAGGTTAAAGGTCCGGTGATGGATAGATTAAAGGCAATCGGATTTGTTGATAAGTTTGGTAAAGAGAACATATTTTTGAGCTGTCATCAGGCGTTTCAATTCCTCGGTTGTGAGAAAGAGCGATAAAATCCAGCCGCAGCAGTTATTGCGGCCCCACCGCTTTGACTGTGACAATTGCGGCTGCCGTGTATCCCAAATAGTTTAATCTTTATACGATAATGTGCCGTATGGTGCCCGGGCGCGAATGATGAAAATCTTGATTAACCAGTTAAACAGTGGATAATAGCTAATGTATCCCGAAATTCAATCAATGGCACACGCTTTGCTATTACCTTTCGCAAGATGTTTTTTTGGACATCTGCGAAGATGGAGGTCTTAAATGCTTGGTTCGAGAAAACCGGCCCTTTTCTTTGCTTTTATTTTTTCCTTGGTCTTTGTAAATTCGATTTTTATCCATGCACAAACGGTGAGTCCGAGTGTTTATGAGCTTAAGCCCGGCACAAGGATCAGAGTTAAGATGGAAACTGAGATCAACTCGGAATCTTCCAACAAGGACGATACCTTTTTGGTGAAGGTGGCAAAGCCTTTGGCAGTTAAGGGGATAACTCTTCTGTCGATCGGCGATACTCTTGAAGGAAGAGTCACCAATGCGAAACCCGCCGGCGGAGGCGGAAAGAACGGCACGCTTGAGGTCGTTTTTGAAACGCTTAAATTCGATCGTGGCGAGACGAGAAAAATCGAAGCAGTTTTGGTGAAAAAGCTGGAGATGAAGTCTTCGCAAACGAAGAGTGTTCTGGCGATATTAGGCGGAACAGCGATCGGCGGAATTCTCGGTGCGATAACGAAGGCTGACAATGGAGCCCTGATCGGTGCAGGAATTGGCGCAGGAGCAGGAACTGGCGCGGCACTTTTGAGAAAGGGTAAAGAGGTTAGGATAAAAACGGATGAAACATTTGAAATAGTACTCACAAAGAGTGTGACCTTGCCGCCGCAAGGATTTTGAAATTTGATTAAGTTTGGTCGTTGGCGAGAGATTTCCATGCGACCTATTAGAAAGAGTCTGATATGAAGGGGAGAGCATATCAGGCTTTTTCTTTTTTTAAACTACTGGAGCGCGAGCGTCCCGCTTGCGATGAGCATGAAATGCGAAAAATGTGCAATAAATTTCTAATACCAACGGATGATTTGAAGAATATTAATGATTTTTCGCGCTTTTGCGCTCATTGCAAGCGGGACGCTAACTCTCCAGACGGGAGCCCACTTGATTGACACATTTAAGCAATTGATTACATAATTGCCTCAATCGAACCGAAAACCAGTATTTTTTAATATATCTAATTCCGAAAGAGGTTTATCTGATGACAATTTCCCGTCGCGATTTCCTAAAAACCACCGGCCTCGCTCTTGGAGCTGCCGCGATACCTACGTGGGCCTATGACGCCGATCTGAATTCCAAAACGCTTCCGATTTTTGACAACGATAAGCTTGCCGATGCGGCCCTAACCATTGCCAGGCGATACGGTGCAGAATATGCAGATATCCGCATCAATAAGTATCGGATCGAATCTTTGCGTACACGAGAGAGACAGGTTCAGGCGGTAGCAAAGGGCCAGAATTATGGATTTGGTGTCAGAGTTCTTTATAAAGGAACTTGGGGATTCGCCGCCAGCCCGCTGGTTACAACAGATGAGGTCGCCCGCGTCACGAAGGAAGCGATCGACATCGCCAAAGCAAATTCGGTATTTCAAACTAAGAGGATCGAAATGGTCCCGGCGCCAAAGGTTACCGGAAAATGGAAAACAGCATTCAAACGCGACCCCTTCGATGTTCCGATCAACGAAAAGACGGATTTTCTATTGAGTCTGAATGAAGCTGCGCTGAGCGTAAAAGGCGTCAGCTTTGTGAATTCCAGGATGGCTTGGGTAAACGAGCAGAAATATCTTGCAACAACAGACGATATCAGGGTCGAACAATATACGATTCGCGGTGTTCCGAGTTTTTCGGTAACGGCGATAGACCGATCGAAGGGCGATTTTGCAACGCGAAATTCTCTTGCTCAAGGTCGCGGAATGGGTTGGGAATATACAACTGAATATGACTGGATCGGTGAAGCAAAACAAGCAGGCGAGGAAGCGATTCAAAAGCTGAGCGCGAAACCAATTGAGCCCGGAAAATACGACCTTATTCTGCATCCGTCACATCTATTTTTGACGATCCACGAATCAGTCGGTCACTCGACCGAACTGGACCGTGCCCTTTTGTGGGAAGCAAACTACGCCGGAACCTCCTTTCTTACACCGGATAAGACAAACAAGCTGCAGTTTGGATCAAAGATCGTAAACTTCTTCGCCGACCGCACCCAGGAAGGCGGGCTGGCAACGATCGGTTGGGACGATGAAGGCGTAAAAGGCCAAGAATGGGATATCGTCAAGGATGGAAAGTTTGTCGGTTGGCAAACGACCCGAAGCCTGGCTCCGCTGGTCGGCGATAAATCATCAAGAGGCTGTTTGCATGGCGACTCATGGAGCAGTGTTTCCTTTGCCCGGATGCCAAACCTTTCTCTATCTCCCGCAAAAAATGATGTTTCAACGGAAGAATTGATCTCCGATGTGAAAGACGGAATCATGATCCACGGGCGCGGGAGCTACTCGATCGACCAGCAGCGGTACAATTTTCAGTTTGGCGGTCAAACGTTTTGGGAGATCAAGAATGGAAAGGTCACCGGAATGCTGAAAGATGTCGCGTACCAATCCCGCACAACGGATTTCTGGAACGCCTGCGATGGACTTGGCGGAAAATCGACCTACGAGCTGCCGGGAACATTTAATGACGGAAAAGGTCAGCCAGGCCAGTCAAACGCTGTTTCACATGGCTGTCCGACCGCGCGTTTTCGCAATATCAACGTCCTGAACACTTCTGCTAAGTAATATCGGAGAATATAAATGTTGTTAAACGAACGAGAAGCAAGAAAAATAACCGAGAAGATCCTATCCTACGTGAAAGCGGATGATGCGCAGGTGTCTGTAAAC